>JBATMU010000117.1:0-4870 GCA_049289995.1 Rhizobiaceae bacterium
CCATCATTGGCCTCCTTTGGAGCGGTGAGCCCGTGTCGCGGGCCCACCGTTGATTTGCCGCATGTCAGGCCGAAAACAGGCCGATGGAATTGCCATCGGGGTCGGTGCAATAGGCAAAGCGCCCGGCCGGGATGGGGATGATGGGCGACACAATCTCGCCGCCTGCCTCGGCAAGGCGGATCAATGCCGCATCGAGGTTGTCGACTTCCAGGTGGATGGTGCTGCCTGTGCCGCGCGGCGCGGGTTTTCCTTCATAGAGATGGCCGGAAACCGCCGTGGATGTATTCATGTCGGTGCTTCCGGAGTAACCGAAAACGGCGGTCATGCCCGGTCCCATCTGCTCATCCTTCAGCGCATCGCCGGTGACATTGGCGTAAAAGGCCTTGGCCTTGTTCAAATCTGTCACCGGAATTTCAACCCAGGCAACAGCGTGCATCGGCATAGTATTCATGTCTCATCTCCTTCATGTTGACGAGCCACGTTCGCACAGGCCTCCTGACAGCATTCTGTCAGGAGCGCCGCCTGCCAACAAGCCGGAGCAGCGCAAGGCCGATCCTGCGTCTCACGACGGCTTGACCGGCACGGTGTAATTGAGCGGCAGCCGTCCGCCATCGGCATAGATGGTCTGGCCGGTGACATAGCTGGAATCGTCAGACGCCAGGAAGACAGCGATCGAAGCAATCTCTGAGGCTTCGCCGATGCGGCCCATGGGCGTGCGCGACAACAGCCGGTCACGCGCTGCCGGATCATTGTTGACCGAGGCCAGCATGTCGGTGGCGATCGAGCCGGGGCCGATGGCGTTGACGCGGATGCCGAGCGGCGCAAGCGACAAGGCCATGGCCTTGGTCAATTGGTTCATGCCGCCCTTGGAGACCGAATAGGGCAATTGGGCGGGCAGGGCGAACACCGCATTGACCGACGACATGTTGACAATGACGCCGGGTTTTTCGCCTGCCCTGGCGCGTTCGGCCATGTGGCGGGCGGCGGCTTGGCCGGCAATGAAGGCGCCGCGCAGGTTGACGGCAAGCACGCGGTCGAAATCAGCCAGCTTCAGGTCGAGGAAATCGCCGCCAATGGCAATGCCGGCATTGTTGACAAGAATGTCGAGACGGCCGCAAAGGGCGATTGTCCCGGTGACGATCCGTGCCGCGTCGGCCTCATTGCCCATGTCGGCTGCGATGAAATCCGCCCCCATGGCTTTGGCGGCTTCAGCGCCCTTTTCAGCGTTGACATCGGCGATGACGACCCGCGCCCCTTCAGCCACGTAACGTTCGGCAATGGCGCGGCCGATGCCGCTGGCCCCGCCGGTGACAAGGGCGCATTTTCCGTTCAATCTCATCGTCAGGCTCCGTTTTCGATTGCGCCGACCTTGGCGGTGCGGGCCACCAAGGTCAACACGCTTTGAAGCCTCTCGCGCCGATGCCGCGGCAACACTTCATTCAATACATCGTTTTCAAATAGGTCTCTTCCAGCTCCGCATCGATTGCGCGCATCGCCTTGGCGTCTTCGGGTGCGCCGGTCGTTTGATCGAGGATCATTTTCGACAGGGACGGCATCGTATCCCGGTCCTGAAAATGATCGGGGTTCCACATTTGCGAGCGGCGGAATGCCTTGGCGCAATGGAGAAAGACCTCTTCAACCCGCACGATGATTGCCAGTGTTGGCGCGCGGTCCCGGACGCTCATTGCAGCGAGAATTTTGGATTCTGTGGTCAAGCTTGCCTGCCCGTTTATCCGGAGCGTATCGTCGAAGCCAGGTATGATGAACAGCAGTCCGACATTGGGATTTGCAATGATGTTGGAGAGGCTGTCGAGGCGATTGTTGCCGGGACGATCCGGGATCGCCAGCGTGCGTTCATCGATGATGTTCACAAATCCGGCGGGGTCGCCGCGCGGGCTGACATCGGCTCTGCCGCTGCTGTTTTGTGTTTCCAAACACATGAATGGCGAACGGCGAATGAAGGCCTGCGCATGGGAATCAAGCGCCGCCAGGCACTTGTTGGAAGCCAGCATGCTGACCGGCCGAAACAGGCTGCGCAGCTTTGATTCATCGGAAATGACGAATTCCGGATCGAGCGCAAACTCCGCCAAGGCATTTCTCCGCATTGATCTGAGGCGACCTTGGCGATGCGGGCCGCCAAGGTCAACACGCTTTGAAGCCTTACCCGTCGATGGGGTGCCCCCGCAGCGCCTCGGAAATTTCATCGAGAATGGCCGGATCATCGATGGTGGCGGGCATGTTCCATGGCAGGCCGTCGGCGATTTTCTGCATGGTGCCGCGCAGGATCTTGCCCGAGCGGGTTTTCGGCAAGCGGTTGACGGTGACGACCATCTTGAAGGCGGCGACCGGGCCGATCTTGTCGCGCACCAGTTTGACCACTTCTTTCTCGATGTCGGCATGGGGCCGGTCCACGCCGGCATTGAGCACGACAAAGCCGCAGGGGATCTGGCCTTTCATGGCGTCGGCAATGCCGATGACGGCGCATTCGGCGACGTCCTTGTGCTCGGCCACCACTTCCTCCATGCCGCCGGTCGACAGGCGGTGACCGGCGACATTGATGATGTCATCGGTGCGGGCCATGATGAACAGATAGCCCTCGTCATCGATAAGCCCGGCATCGGCGGTTTTGTAATAGCCGGGAAACTCGTCGAGATAGGACGAACGAAAGCGGCCATCCGCGTTCCACAAGGTGGGCAGCGCGCCGGGCGGCAGCGGCAGCTTGACCACGACATTGCCGAGCGTGCCTGCGGGCACGGCATGGCCGGCGTCATCGAGCACCTGCACGTCATAGCCGGGCATGGGCACGGCCGGTGAGCCGTATTTGACCGGCAGCGCGCCGAGCCCGACCGGATTGCCGGCAATGGTCCAGCCGGTTTCGGTCTGCCACCAATGGTCGATGACAGGCACTTTCAACTTGGCTTCGGCCCATTTGATGGTTTCCGGATCGGCGCGCTCGCCAGCAAGGAAAAGGGTGCGCAGCGAGGACAGGTCATATTTGCCGACCAGTTCGCCCTGTGGATCGCGCTGTTTGATCGCGCGGAAAGCGGTGGGCGCGGTGAACAGCGCCACGACCTTGTGCTCTTCGATGACACGCCAGAACGTGCCGGCATCAGGCGTGCCGACCGGCTTGCCCTCGAACAGGATCGTGGTGCAGCCGGCAATCAGCGGCGCATAGACAATGTAGGAATGGCCGACCACCCAGCCGACATCGGACGCCGCCCAGAACACTTCGCCAGGCTTGACGCCATACATGGCGTCCATGGTCCAGTTGAGCGCCACCATGTGGCCGCCATTGTCGCGGACCACGCCCTTGGGCTGGCCGGTGGTGCCGGAGGTGTAAAGAACATAGAGCGGATCGGTGGAGGCGACGGGCACGCAAGGCTGGCTTTTGCCTTCCGCCTTGGCCGCAGCCACGGCTGAGGCATAGTCCACGTCGCGGGCGGGCGTCATGCTTGCGGCAAGCTCCTCGCGCTGCAGCACGATGCAATGGTCCGGCTTGGCCGATGACAGGCTGATCGCTTCATCAAGCAGCGGCTTGTAGGCGACGACGCGGCCGGGCTCCAGACCGCAGGACGCCGAGATGATGAGTTTCGGCTTGGCGTCATCAATGCGGGTGGCCAGTTCCTTGGCGGCGAATCCGCCGAACACCACCGAATGCACCGCGCCAAGACGGGCGCAGGCCAGCATGGCGAAGGCGGCTTCCGGAACCATCGGCATATAGAGGATGACGCGGTCACCCTTTGTGACGCCAAGCCCGGCAATGACGGCGGCCAGCGCCTCGACCTCGGTTTTCAGCCCGGCATAGGTCCAGGACTTCTTGCGGCCGGAAATCGGGCTGTCATAGATCAAGGCCAGCTGTTCTGCGCGGCCGTTTTCGACATGGCGGTCAACGGCGTTCCAGCAGGTGTTGCATTCGCCGCCGGGAAACCAGCGGCCATAAACGCCCGCGGATGCATCGAACGTGCCAGAGGGCGCCTTTGACCAGTCAATCGCCTTGGCCTGCTCTGCCCAAAAGGCCTGCGGGTCTTTTTGCCACGCGGCATAAGTCTGGTGATAGCGCGACGCCATTTTCACATCCTCCCGAAGGTTCTGTCTATTGTTGGCGGCATCTAAGCGCTTTGCAGGCGCCGCGTCCATTTGACTATCGAATCAGGGCGGATTGAACCATGGTGTTTCATGGCCAAAATCCTCGCCTTGCTGATCGTCTTGCTGATGCTTGTGCATCTGATCCGGCCGCTTGGCCTGCCAGGCTTGAAGAAGCGCAGTGATTTCTGGAAAATTTCGCTGGCCGCGCTTGGCGCTTTTGCGCTGACGGCGGTGTTCAGCCATTTTGGCTGAGGCTATTTCTGCTCGATGACAAACGGCAGCAGGTGTTCGGCCCAGACACGGCAGCCGCCGGGACCGGCATGAAAACCGTCCTCGGCAAAGCCGGACGGATCCCTGACTTCAAGGCGGCTCGCTGCAATCAGCCCGCGCTCATCGGCAAGGCCCGCGCACAGCGCATTGAAAGCCGAGGCGCGGCTTTCCAGCAGGCGGGCCAGAAACGGCGGCAGGGCTGGCATGGTGCGCATGTCGATGACCGGCGACCAGACGATGCGGGCGGAAGGAAAGCGGGCGCGCAGCGCATAGGCCAGCCCGCCGAACTCCTTCTTGACGCGCCCCATGGCGTGAAAATTCTTGGCGTCATTGGTGCCTACAGTCAGCACGACATGGCTGAAGCCGTCACGGGGCAGGTGCTTGATGACATGATCGCGGATCTGGCCGCTGGTGGCCGAATTGAACCCGGCGGCCCGCCAGGCGACCGGCCGGCCGGTGTTTTCGGCCACGAGCCGCGCCAGATGCCCGGCGAGGCTGTCGCGCATGTCAACGA
>JBATMU010000118.1:0-10074 GCA_049289995.1 Rhizobiaceae bacterium
GCTCCAGCCGAACCAGCCGCACCTGCTGCGCCCGCCACGCCAGCTGAGCCGGCTGCACAAGTGCTTGAGCCCGTTCCGGAGGGCGTCCAGGGTGAAGCTGCACCCGTGCTCGACAGCGCAAAGGAAGCGCCAGCCCCGTCCGATCCTGGCTTGCCTGCGCCGGATGCGCCCACTGAACCCGTCGCGCCAGCACCTGTTGATGACGCCGCCTCGCGGGCAGACATTGCTCCGGTTGAAATTGCACCGGTGCGCACCGAAACCGGTGAGACGGTCACCCGATTGCCGGACCCTGTTCGCCCCGCCGATGAGGGCCATGTGGTCAAGACCATCGAAAACCGCATCCTGATCACCATTGGCGCGATTACCTTTGTTGAATCTCCCGACATCCAGCGGCTTGCCGCCGATCGCGATGAGGTGATTTTCGAGACCCTGCCGCGCGGCCGCACGCGCGAAACCATCGTCCGGCCCAATGGCGTGCAAGTCGTCACCGTGCGCAACCGCTTTGGCGACATCATCCAGCGCTCGCGCATCCTGCCGGACGGCCGCGAAGTGATCCTGTCCTATGCGCAGGAATATGACAGGGAAGACTATGTCGAATGGCGCGATCCGTCTTTCGACCTGCCGCCCATGCGCCTGACCATTCCGGTTCGCGAGTATACGCTCGACGCCCGTTATGTCGAAAACGACGGCGACTACTATGATTTCCTTGAATTGCCGCCGGTCGAACGCATCGAAAAGGTTTACTCGATCCAGGACGTCAAGCGTTCGGCGCGGGTGCGCGACAAGGCGCGGCGTGTAGAAATGGGAAATATCACCTTTGGTTTCGGCTCCGCCGACATCGCCGAAGACCAGATCCCGACGCTTGAGGGTCTGGCACAGGCCCTTTCACGGCTGATCGAACAGAATCCTGGCGAAACCTTCCTGATCGAAGGCCATACCGATGCCGTTGGCCTGGATGGCGCAAATCTCGCCCTGTCGGACCGCCGCGCCGAAAGCGTGGCTGTCGCACTCACCGATGTGTTCGGAATTCCGGCCGAAAACCTGGCGACCCAAGGCTATGGCGAGCGCTTCCTGAAAGTGAAAACACAATCTAAGGAGCCGTTGAACCGCCGCGTCGTCTTCCGCCGCATCACCCCGCTGATCGCCCCTGTGGCATCGGCACAGTAACGGGGGTCACACGGCCCGCATGACTTTCGTGTCCGACTGGTCGAATACCCAGTCGGGCACGAAAAAGTCCGCCGCAAGCGGGCCGCTTGCACCGGGCGCGTAGGCAGAGAAATCCGCCACACCCTCTTCGCGCAGCACCATTTCATCAATGAAGAAATTGCCAGTGCATTCGGTGGAATTCCGCGTCAGCACCGCATGCGCCGCGTCTGCCATGATGTCCGGGAGCCGCGAAATCCGCGCCACTGCCTCGCCGCCCAAGAGATTGCGCACCGCCGCCGTATCGATCGCCGTCAGCGGCCACAGCGAATTGAACGCCACGCCCTTGCCCCGGAATTCCTCGGCCATGCCGAGCGTCACCATCGACATGCCGTATTTGGCCATCGAATAGGCGACGTGGTTTTTGAACCATTTCGGGCTCATGTCGAGCGGCGGCGACAGGGTCAGCACATGCGGATTGGCCGCCTTCAGCAAATGCGGCAGGCAGGTTTTGGAAACGAGAAATGTGCCGCGCGCATTGATGCCATTCATCAGGTCATAGCGCTTCATGTCGGTGCCGAGCGTGCCTGAAAGCTGGATGGCGCTGGCATTGTTGATGACGATGTCGATGCCGCCAAACGCCTCAACGGTCTGTTCGACGGCGGAGGCCACCTGCGCCTCTTCGCGGATGTCGCACAGCACCGGTAGCGCCCGCCCGCCCGCCGCCTCAATTTCGGCCGCTGCTGTATGAATGGTTCCGGGCAGTTTGGGATGCGGCTCCGACGTTTTGGCCGCAATGGTCACATTGGCGCCGTCGCGGGCAGCACGCAGCGCAATGGCCAGCCCGATGCCGCGCGATCCGCCGGAAATGAACAAGGTCTTGCCTTTAAGGCTCATGATTGGGTTCCTTCCTCGTCGTCATCCATGTGAAAGCGGTGCAGCACCCGGTGCAGGACCGGCGCAAGCATGAGTGCGGAAATGGCGATGAACGCCACGCCGGAAAAAATGGCATAGACGCCGGCAAATATCTTGCCGCCTTCAGTGCGCAGCGGATCAACCGGCCCCATGCCCGACAAGATCATGGCCGCATTGACGAAGGCATCGGTCGCGCTCATGCCCTCAAACCCCGAATAGCCGGCCATCCCGATGCTCAGCGCCGCCATCAGCACCAGAAGAACCGCCGCGCCATTGCGCAACAGCCGCTGCGAAAAACGGCCAAGACCGGCGATTCTCTCGCTCCTGTGCTCAAAATGGAAGAAGTTCACTGCGGGCCTCCACCAACCCGTCGCGCGGCAATTTGCGGCTTGCCACCCAGCGCCGGGCTTTCTATTCATCCATCAGCGCCCGGAGAATGCAAAGCAAATGAAATCAATCGAAAATGCCGTCGAATCCGTGATCCTCGCCTCGCGCTGGCTGCTGGTGATCTTCTATATCGGACTGGCGCTGGCTTTGGCGGTCTATGCGGTGTCCTTCGGCGCCAAGCTTTTCGAATTCATGTTGAAAATCAACGGCCTTGACGATGCCAACGCCATCCTCAAGCTGCTCGGGCTGATCGACGCGGCGCTGGTCGCCAGTCTTGTCGTCATGGTCATCATTGCCGGCTACGAGAATTTCGTGTCGCGCTTTGACGATTCGGCCGGCACCGACGTGCATTGGCTGGGCACGATTGATTTCGCCTCGCTGAAAATCAAGGTCGCCTCGACAATTGTGCTGATCTCGTCGATTCATCTCCTGCAGATTTTCCTCAGGGCCGGCGAATACGCCAATGACAAGCTGATGTGGTACACCATCATGCATATCGCCTTTGTCATTTCGGCGCTGCTTTTGGCCTATATCGACCGCTTCACGGCCCATGGCGAAGGGCATTGAACGGCCCTAAGACCAATTCCCCGCTTGATCGAGGTCATGGGCGCGCGCACCTTGCCTGAATAGGGTCAGGCTGCGCCTTTTCATGGCTGCTGACTTCGGGGAGGAACAATGAAGGCCATACCGGGCGCAACACCCTTGGCGGCGTTGGATGCCGTCGCCTTTGATACCGAAACCACGGGCTTGGACACGGCCAAGGCGCGGATCATCGAGATCGGCGCCATTCATGTCGATGCCGGCAAAGCCACGGACCACACGCTTTCGGTTCTGACCGATCCGAAAATGCCCATCCCCGCAGCATCCACTGCGGTGCACGGCATTACCGACGCCATGGTTGCCGGGCAATCGTCATTTGCCGCAGCACTGGCTGCTTTCACGGTTTTTTCGCGCAGCCGCGTCTTGATCGGCCATTCGATCGGCTTTGATTTTGCCATCATGGCCGCCGAGGCCAAGCGCTGCGGCCTGACCTATGCCAAGCCGCGTGCGCTGTGCATCCGCGTGCTCGGCCAGATCGCCAATCCATCTCTGCCCGATTATTCGCTCGACATGCTGGCCAACTGGCTGGGGGTGACCATTTTGGACCGCCATCGGGCGCTCGGCGATGCGAGGGCGGCAGCTGCGGTATTTGTAGCAATGGTTCCCGCCCTGGCCGCCAAGGGCATCCGCACCCTGGCCGAAGCCGAACGCGCCTCATTGGCCCTTACCCGCGAAATGGACAAGCACGAACAGGCCGGGTGGGCCAAGCCGGTCAATACGCCCGGTGAAATGGCGCCGGGCGGCCGTATTGATTCCTGGGCATACAGCCACCGTGTCGCCGATGTCATGTCCGGCCCACCCATATGCATGCCCGGATCGGCCACGCTTGCCGCCGTCATCAGCGTTTTGGCCGAAAGGAAAATCTCTTCGGTTTTCACAAGCGATGATGGCGTGCCCGGCGGCCCGGCTTCGGCCTATGGCATCATCACAGAACGCGACATCCTGCGGCTGATGGCAAAACATGGCGCCGCCGCCTTTGCCCTTTCGGCAGGTGATGTGGCGGTACGGCCGGTCCATTCCATCCGGTCGCGCGCTTTCATTTACCGCGCCGTGGGGCGCATGGACCGTCTCAAGGTCCGACATCTCGCGGTCCGTTCTGACCGCGGCCTACTGGAGGGCATGGTTTCGGCACGCGATCTGCTGCGCCAGCGCGCCGCCGCCGCCATTGCGCTGGATGACGCCATCGAAGTCAGTGCAAACGCCGTGGAAATGGGCCGGGCCTTCGCACAGGTTCCAGACATGGCCGGCGCGCTGATCGGCGAAGGGCTGGAAGCGCCGACCGTTGCCGAAATCATCTCCGAAGAAATCCGCGCCATGACCCGCCGTGCGGCCGTGCTGGCCGAAGCGTCCATGCTTGCGGAGGGCGCAGGCGCCCCGCCCTGTGCCTATGCGCTTCTGGTGCTGGGCTCGGGCGGGCGCGGCGAAAGCCTGCTTGCACCCGATCAGGACAATGCCATCGTCTTTGCCGAGGGCGAGCCGGATGGCGCAACCGACCTTTGGTTCGCCCGACTGGCCGAAAAGATCGCCGACACCCTGGACGCAGCCGGCGTGCCCTATTGCAAGGGCGGCGTCATGGCGCGCAACGCCCAATGGCGCGGATCGCTGACAACCTGGCGCGACCGCATCACGCATTGGGTTTCCCGCTCAACACCGCAGGATATCCTGCAGGTCGACATTTTCTACGACATGCTGCCCGTGCACGGCGACATGGACCTTGGCGGCGAATTGTTTGCCGAAGCCTTCCGGCTGGGCGGCGAGAACGCCTCTTTCGCCAAGCTTATGGCGCAGGAAAGCGAAAGCGCGCCCAACCCGTTCACCTTTCTCGGCGGGCTGCGCGGCGATGAAAGCGGCCGCATTGACCTCAAGATCGCCGGGCTTTTCCCGATCGTTGCCATGGCCCGCGCCTTGGCTATCCGCCATGGCGTCGAGGAGCGTTCGACCAGGGCCCGCATGGCAGGGCTCGCAAAACTCGCCATTGGCGGCGAGCGCGATTTCGAAAAGCTCTCGAATGCACATTCCGTCATTCTGGCAGCCATGCTGCGCCAACAGCGCCGCGACATTGCTGAAGGGCGCAAACCAATCAACAAGGTGGAGATCGCCTCGCTCAAGGCAACAGAGCTTGCGGAATTGAAAGCTGCACTGTCGGCGGTGTCGGCAGCGCCCGTCCTGGCGCGTGACCTGATGTTCCAGAAACACGGGTGATTGGATTTGCATAAGACGGGGCAGTAAAGCCGCGACTGGCGCAGCGCGGGCAGCCGCGCTAGTCTCGGGCCACTGCATTTTGCCGGAGACCGACCATGTCCAGCCTTGCCTTTGCGCTCACTGCCTTGGTCGCGCTCGCCCATCTGGGCTTTCTGGTGCTGGAAATGTTCCTGTGGACCACGCCCTATGGCCGCAAGACCTTCGGCCTGAAAGCCGATTTTGCCGAGCAATCCAGGGCGCTTGCCGCCAATCAGGGCCTTTACAACGGCTTTCTGGCAGCGGGCCTGATCTGGGCGCTGTGGGCAGACCGTCTGGATTTGAAGGTCTTTTTCCTCGGCTGCGTCATCGTCGCGGGCGTCTATGGCGCAGCCAGCGTCAACCGCCGGATCCTCTATGTGCAGGCCTTGCCCGCCGCACTGGCGCTCGCCGCCGTCTGGTTCACGGCCTGAATATCGCCTCGCCGGATTGGTCGATGATCAGTTCGCCCTTTTGCAGCGCCAGCCGCACCGCATCCGCCCGGTCTGCAAACACGTCGGCGCGGATGAACCTGTGCTCGCGCCGCACGCCGTCAATGTCCTTGCTGATCGTTCCGGCCAGCCGCCATTGCCCCCCATCGGCCATCGGCGCGGCGGTGATGACAAAGCCTTTGTGTTCGCGGCTTTCATCTGCCGCCGGTTGATCCGTGCCGAGCCCGAACAGGCGCTTGAGAAAGGACATGAAAGGCCTCCGTTTTCAGCAAGTCTGGCGCGTGAGGCAGATCGTGGCAAGGGGCTTCAAACCACGATCCGCCCGCGAAAGCCCCGGCCGGAATAATATGATTCAGCGCCGTTGTGATAGGTGAAAATCCGGCCGAAGCGGCGGTCACAAAACAGCGCCCCGCCAAGCGCGCGGACCGGGCCCGGTGTGGCGATCCAGCTGGAGGTTTTCAGGTCGAACGTGCCAAGCGCCTGCAGCGCGCGATATTGGTCTTCGTCAAGCAGCGTACAGCCGATCCGCGCCGCCATGTCCATGGCCGCGCCCTCCGGCTTGTTGGCCTTGCGGGCGTCAAGCGCCGGGCGGTCAAAGCACAGGCTGCGGCGGCCCAACGGGCTTTCCGCCGCGCAATCGGTAAAGACCAACCCGCCGGCTTCGCGGCCTGTCACATCCGGCTCGCCGCCTGTCTGCTCCATTTCGGTGAGCACCGCGAGCTTGGCGGGATTGGCCTTGAGCCGGGACAGCACATCCGTCCAATCCACCCCGGCATGCCGCCCGGGATTGGCGGCGAAGCGTGCGGCGAGACGTTCGATTTGGGCATTGTGTCCATCAACGGCCATTTGGGCTGCTCCAATCCAATTCCAAACCGACATGCTTCCCGAACGGTGTAGTCGGCTCAAAAAGCCTTCGGCAGGCCAGCCTGCCGCAATATCGCATTTGCGGTGTGACGGCTTGGTATGCCGATTGGCACTGCAAAGTTTTGCTTTGTTATCGGACTCTGCCAGACTTCATGGCTGCCTTTTCCCTGGCGGACGATCTTGCAGCCGGACTGCATCAGCAGATCGCGCAGCGGGCGATCAAATTGCGGCGCCATTCATGCCGCCGCTGGTTCGGCTTCGCGCAAGGCGGTGATTTGCAGATAAAGCGTTTCAGGATCTGTGCCCGGATGGTTGTCCGGCAGGAGATCAAGCGCAATCGCGCTCATCTTGTCGAGGAGGCCGTCAAGCGTCGCCGCGTCCGCTGCCGCCGGTATGTCATCGCAATGGCCAGTCCAGACCGAGGCTTCGCTGTCCCAACTGGCGGAAATTGTAAATATCGTCGGCTTTGCCATTTCGGGATATTCAGCCGCACCCCGCCGCAAGTCAAGCATTGGCAACCATACCCGCCCTGGCATGAAAAACCCGGCATTTCCGCCGGGTTTTTGATTGCCTCAATTGTCCAGGAAGCTCCTGAGCTTCCTGCTCCGGCTCGGATGCTTGAGCTTGCGGAGCGCCTTGGCTTCGATCTGCCGGATGCGCTCGCGCGTCACCGAAAACTGCTGGCCGACTTCTTCGAGCGTATGGTCGGTGTTCATGCCGATGCCGAACCGCATGCGCAGTACGCGCTCCTCGCGCGGGGTGAGCGAAGCCAAAACCCGCGTCGTGGTTTCGCGCAGGTTCGCCTGGATGGCCGCATCGATCGGCAGCAGCGCGTTCTTGTCCTCGATGAAATCACCCAGATGCGAATCTTCCTCGTCGCCCACCGGCGTTTCAAGGCTGATCGGCGCCTTGGCGATCTTCAGGACCTTGCGCACTTTTTCGAGCGGCATGGCCAGCTTTTCAGCCAGTTCTTCCGGTGTCGGCTCACGGCCGATCTCGTGCAGCATCTGGCGCGAGGTGCGCACGATCTTGTTGATCGTTTCGATCATGTGGACCGGAATGCGGATGGTGCGCGCCTGATCGGCAATCGACCGCGTGATGGCCTGACGGATCCACCAGGTCGCATAGGTCGAGAACTTGTAGCCGCGGCGGTATTCGAATTTGTCGACCGCCTTCATCAGGCCGATATTGCCTTCCTGGATGAGATCGAGGAATTGCAGGCCGCGATTGGTGTATTTCTTGGCAATCGAGATGACCAGACGCAGATTGGCCTCGACCATTTCCTTCTTGGCGATCGCCGCTTCGCGCTCGCCCTTCTGCACCTGATTGACGATCTTGCGGAATTCGGCGACCGAAATGCCGGTGCCCTGCGCCAGGTTCTGAATCTCGGCGCGCAATTCGCCAATCGTGGTCTTTTCGTTCTTGGTGAATTCCTTCCAGCCCTTGGCTGCAAGGTTCGACACCGATTTCATCCAGTTCGGATCAAGCTCGGCCCCGGTATAGACCTGCAGGAAGCTCTCGCGCTTGACGCCATAGCTTTCGGCAAGCCGCAGGAGGCGGCCTTCGTTCTGCACCAGCCGCTTGTTGATGTCGTAAAGCTGCTCGACGAGGTTTTCGATGCGGGTATTGTTCAGTGACAGCGATTTCATCGCCGTCACAAGTTCTTCCTTCAGCTGCTTGTAGCGGCGCTCTTGCGCCGGTGACAGCGTGCCCGCCGCCGCCAGCCGGTTCTCCACCTGCTGGTCCTGCAGCTTGCGCAGCTTCTTGTAGGTGTCGGCAATGGTGTCGAACGTCTCCATCACCTGCGGACGCAGTTCGGCTTCCATCGCGGCGATCGACAGCGAGTTTTCGTCGTCTTCCTCGTCGTCTTCCTCGACGCGGGATTCGCCGCCAACATTGGTGATGTCGTCTTCGTCCTCGCGGCTCACGCGGCGGCCGCGCTCGTCAACCTTGGGCTTCTCGGCCTCTTCGGTATGCACCACGATCGGCGCCTGCTTGGCCTCGGGGCCGGCATAGGTGGCTTCAAGATCGATGATCTCGCGCAGCAGGATTTTTGCTTCGTTCAGCTCGTCGCGCCAGATGATGATGGCCTGAAAAGTCAGCGGGCTTTCGCACAAGCCCGAAATCATCGTCTCGCGGCCAGCCTCAATGCGCTTGGCGATGGCGATTTCGCCCTCGCGCGACAGAAGCTCCACCGAACCCATTTCGCGCAGATACATGCGCACCGGATCATCGGTACGGTCGGTTGGCTCTTTCTTGGTGGTAACGGCGGCAACCGCTGTGCCCGTCTGCTCGGCCAGTTCCGTGGCGTCTTCCTCGGCGGAATCGGGATCTGCCTCGCGGTCTTCGTTCGCCTCTTCTTCTTCGACGACATTGATGCCCATGTCGGACAGCATGGCCATCGTGTCCTCGATCTGCTCGGAGGTCACTTCTTCCGACGGCAGCACCGAATTGAGTTCGTCCATGGTCACGTAGCCGCGCTTCTTGGCGGCCTTGATCATCTTTTTTACGGCGTCATCGGAAAGGTCGAGCAAAGGACCGTCAGTCGTGCTTTCGCGCTCGGTCTCGCCGTCTTCCTTTTCCTTGGTCTTGGTCGCCATGCGTGATCACTTTCCCGGCTTGTCAGCGGCTGCCTGTTTTCCGCAATCGCTGCGGATTAAATGAGCTAGGCCGCAATTATCCATCAAAAGCGGTAGCCGCAGAGGTGTTAAAGCCTGATTAACCCTGTTTCAGATGCCCGCCGCGATGAATTCCGGCCCGAAAAGCCGGTTCTTGATCGTCTCATTTGAGATTGGCGGAGGATGCAGCCTGTTTGAACGCTCCTGATTCCGTCATTTCCCGCTGCCGTCAAGCGCCCGTCGCATGATTCGCACGAAAAAACGAATCACTTCGGGCCGTTTCCGCCTTTCGCCCTGCCGGACAAGACGCCAAAACCGTCAATCAGCGCCTCGGTCTTTTGGGCGTCCTGGAACTGGCGCTGAATATCGATCAGGTGTTGGTAGTTCTCTTCGGTCGGATCGGTCGCCAGCAGCATTTCGGCCGATCTGAGCTCCTTATGTAGGGTGCCGGCATGCTGATGCAAGCCAAGCGCCTGCACGAAAGCCTCGCGCGCGTCATCAATGGCCGCGTCTTCAAGGCAGGGCCATAGCCGGGCCCGCCGCGCAAGGGCTGCCGCCTGCTCAAAATCACCGTCCAGCCCGTTTGACGCCAGCGCCGCAATAAGGGCCTCGCGGCTGCCCGCCCGGTGATGGGCGATTTCATCGACCAAAAGCGCCATCAGCCGCCGCGTGCCCGCATGCTGCATGTCGAGCGCCTCGATCTGGTCGAACAGGTCTTCGGCGATCTGCGGGTGATTGAACAAGGTGACCGCCAGCGCCGCCTCGCGCAGCGGCATCGCCCCGCCCGAATTCTGCACCATTGCCGAGCGTGACAGGTTTTGCGAAACTGCAAGCCGGCCCTGCGCCGCCCCCGGCCGCCCGCCGCCCTGTCTGTCGGC
>JBATMU010000119.1:0-2386 GCA_049289995.1 Rhizobiaceae bacterium
GCGCTGCGCCGCCGCGCCGCCGCCAATGGCCGTTCCATGGAAGAGGAAGCGCGACATTTCCTGGCAGAACTGGCAGTTGCGGCCAATGTGCCACGTTCTTCAGGCTTGGCAGCGACACCGGCAGGCCTTGCCCTGCCGATTGCCGGCGCCACGCCGTCAGGCAGTCCGCTGGACGGCAAAGCGATATTGCTCGTCATTGGCGGCGGCATTGCCGCCTACAAGAGCCTCGACCTGATCCGGCGGCTGCGTGAGCGCGGCGCAATGGTGCGCGTGGTGATGACGGCGGCGGCGCAGGAATTCGTCACCGACCTGGCGGCGGGCGCACTGTCCGGCGGCAAGGTCTATTGTGATCTGTTCAGCCGCGACGATGAGCACGATGTCGGCCATATAAGGCTGGCGCGCGAGGCAGCACTGATCCTTGTTGCGCCGGCCACTGCCGACCTGATGGCGAAAATGGCGCATGGCCTGGCCAATGACCTGGCAAGCGCCGTGATTCTGGCCGCCAATTCGCCGGTGCTGATTGCGCCTGCCATGAACCCCTCCATGTGGACGGCAAAGGCCACGCAGCGCAATGCCGGGCAATTGGCGGCTGACGGCGTGCACGTCATCGGGCCGAATTCCGGCGAGATGGCCGAAAGCGGCGAAGCCGGGCGCGGACGCATGGCCGAACCGCTGGAGATCGTCGCGGCGGCGGAAAAGCTGCTCGACCGGCGGCCAAAGCCATTGTCGGGCCGCCGCATCATCGTCACATCAGGCCCGACCCAGGAGCCGATTGATCCTGTGCGCTATATTTCCAACCGCTCATCGGGCAAGCAGGGCCATGCGATTGCCGCAGCCCTCGCCGAGCTTGGAGCCGATGTGCAGCTGGTCAGCGGGCCGGTAACCCTGCCTGATCCGCCCGGCGTCAAGGTCACGCGGGTGCTGACGGCGCGCCAGATGCAGGCGCAAACCGAGGCGCTTTTGCCGGCCGATGCGGCCGTGTGCGTCGCTGCCGTTGCTGACTGGCGAGTGGAAAGCGAAGCCGGCGAAAAGATCAAGAAAAAGCCGGGCGAAGGTCCGCCGGTTTTGAGGATGACCGAAAACCCGGATATTTTGGCGGGCATTGGCCATCACAGGAACAGGCCGTTCCTGGTCATCGGCTTTGCGGCGGAAACCCAGTCACTGACCGAGAATGCCGAGGCCAAACTGAAAAAGAAAGGGGCCGATATCATCGTCGCCAATGATGTGTCGGCCGACAGCGGCGTCGGCGGAGCGGGCGGCGTGTTCGGCGGCGACAAGAACCGCGTGCGCATCGTGTCGCGATCCGGCATCGAAGACTGGCCGGAAATGGACAAGGAGGCGGTGGCCAAGCGGCTGGCCGCACTGATCGCTGAAAAACTGCAATCAACAACGGTCTGAATAGGCTCAGGCCCTGAGCGCCTGAACCTGCCGGAGCGGGTTGAACGGGCGCAGGGAGACGCCGCGCTCATCCAGGGTCAGAAAGCTCTGCGGGGCAATTTCCCGCCAGCCCGGCTCATGGGCGTCAAGCGGTTCGGACACCAGGCTGATGCCGTCCGGCCCCTCTCTCAGATAAAGGCTGGGCGCAGCGCCATCGCTGGCAAAACGGGTTGCATAGATCGCCTCACCTTCCGAAAAGGCCAGCGTGGCGCGGATCACAGGTTCGATGCCGAGATTTGCCGCCTCATCGGCAACCAGCGCTATGGCCGCGCTGACTGCGCCATAGGGGTCGCGCGCCAGCCCGAATTGCAAAGCGAGCAGAAACAACAGTTCGGAATCGGTGGCGCCCTGCCGGCGCTGGTAGAGCATGTTGGACAGGTGGGCTTCCAGCCGCCGCTCCAGCCGGGCAAATTCGCCGATATGGCCGTTATGCATGAATGACCAGCGGGCGTGCACAAAGGGATGGCAATTTTGCCGCGACGTGGCGCTGCCGGTCGAAGCGCGGACATGGGCCAAAAAAAGGCCGGAGCGCACCTGGCGCGCAAGGCTTTGCAGATTGCAGTCGGACCAGGCGGGCAGGATATCGCGGTAATGGCCGGGCTCGGGACGCTCGCCATACCAAGCGAGGCCGAAGCCGTCGCCATGGGCGGGCTGCGGCGCCTCGCGCGCGGCGCGCGACTGGGCAATGAGTGAATGGGTTGGCTCGGTCAGCAGCGTTTCAAGAAAAACCGGATTTCCGCGATAGGCAGCCCAACGGCACATGATCAAATCCGCCGAAACGCGGTCCTTGTTGCGGGTGTCATAATGCGGCAAACATGGTTAACTCCCGATTAACCGGCTGAATTTGCGCCAGAAATCAGCGCTTTTCATCGGGATTGCGGCCGGGACGCGGGCGGTATTTCGGAAACGTCCAGCCGAAACGGACCGCCCCGCCGCGCACGGCAAAGGC
>JBATMU010000120.1:0-15018 GCA_049289995.1 Rhizobiaceae bacterium
ACTCGGCGCAATTGGAAAAGGAGAGTTTCATGCCAGCATCGTCAGGACGCCCGTCCCGCTTGGCAATCGCCCTGGTGGTTTCAGCACTTATGCCGGGCGCCGTTAATGCCTATTCCAACGCCGCAGACTATGTTGCCGACCAACAGGCTGCCCAAGGTTGCCGAGGCGGAATCGGAACATTCAGCCAATTGTGGGAAACCGACCTGACCGGCGACGGTAGGCCCGACCTTGTCATCGATCACGCAAACCTGCGCTGCGGCAGCGGCGAAAGCAGTGAATTATGCGGGGCATCCACCTGCGAGGCCGCAATTTATGTGCGCAAAGGCCAACTGCTCAAGCGGGCGTTTTCAATTTACGGCTCCATCGACAAGCTTGGCGGCGGGCGAATCCGCGTGATGGAGTATCAGCCAGCCGCCGCCGGGCCGGGCCGCGCACGAATCCTGAAATGGAACGGTTCGCGCTTCAAATAGCCAAAACAAATGAAAAAGCCCCGCACTTGGCGGGGCTTTTCCAAAATCAAACCAACATCAGCCTATTCGGCATCGCTGTCCGGATTGGCGGCGCGCTCGGCTTCGACACGGGCGAGATCAGCCTTGCCCTTGGCCGAGACGTCACGGTCAACGAACTCGATGACGGCCATGGCCGCATTGTCGCCGTGCCGGAAACCGGCCTTCATGACGCGGGTGTAGCCGCCATTGCGGTCCTTGTAGCGGGGTCCGAGAACTTCGAACAGCTTGCCGACCTGGGCGACGTCCTTGATCTGGGCGATCGCCTGGCGGCGGGCATGCAGGCCGCCGCGCTTGCCAAGCGTAATCAGCTTGTCGGCAATGGAGCGCATTTCCTTGGCCTTCTGCAAGGTCGTGATGATCTGTTCATGCTCGATCAGGCTGGTTGCCATGTTGGCGAACATTGCCTTGCGGTGGGCGGCGGTGCGGTTGAGCTTGCGCCGTGCAAATCCGTGTCTCATGTGCCTTCTCCTCTTGGGAAATGCCGCGTCCTAGGCCTTGAGAACGCGAGTTTTTTCAGAGCGCAGTAACAACTGCGCGGTTGGGTCAGTATTGGTCTTCGTAGCGCTTGGCGAGGTCTTCGATATTGTCTGGCGGCCAATCCGGCACTTCCATGCCAAGGTGCAGGCCCATGCCGGCCAGCACTTCCTTGATCTCGTTAAGCGACTTGCGGCCGAAGTTCGGCGTGCGCAGCATCTCGGCTTCCGACTTCTGGATCAGGTCGCCGATATAGACGATGTTGTCGTTCTTCAGGCAGTTGGCCGAACGCACCGAAAGCTCGAGTTCGTCGACCTTCTTGAGAAGGGCCGGGTTGAAGGCGAGCTCGGTGACGGCTTCGTGCACTTCGGCCTTCTGCGGCTCGTCGAAATTGACGAACACCGAAAGCTGGTCCTGCAGGATGCGGGCGGCAAACGCGATGGCGTCCTCGCCGGTGATCGAGCCGTCGGTCTCCAGCTGCATTGTCAGCTTGTCATAGTCGAGAACCTGGCCCTCGCGGGTGTTTTCGACCTTGTACGAGACTTTCTTGACCGGCGAATACAGGCTGTCGACCGGAATGAGGCCGATCGGCGCATCTTCGGCGCGGTTGCGGTCGGCAGGAACATAGCCCTTGCCGTTGTTGACGGTGAATTCCATGCGGATTTCCGCGCCCTCGTCCAACGTGCAGATCACGTGGTCGGGGTTGAGGATCTCCACGTCGCCAACCGTCTGGATGTCGCGCGCGGTGACCGCACCCGGGCCGGACTTGCGCACAACCATGCGCTTGGGGCCGTCGCCATCCATCTTGATGGCGATTTCCTTGATGTTGAGCACGATGTCGGTGACGTCTTCACGCACGCCGGCAATCGAGGAGAATTCATGCAGCACGCCGTCAATCTGCACGGCAGTGACAGCAGCGCCGCGCAACGACGACAAGAGGATGCGGCGCAGCGCATTGCCGAGCGTCAGGCCATAGCCGCGCTCGAGCGGCTCGGCCGTCAGCGTGGTCAGCGTCTTGCCCTTTGACTGGAAGTCAACGCGGTTCGGCTTGATCAGTTCTTGCCAGTTTTTCTGGATCATTGGGTCGGTCCTTTCCGGGTCTTGCCACCATCCAATCGTGGCAAGCAGTCTGGAAACCAGCCAGCGGGCAACGCCGCGCCGGCGGGCGGTTCATTAAACGCGGCGCTTCTTGCGCGGGCGGCAGCCATTGTGCGGGATCGGCGTCACATCGCGGATGGACGTGATTGTGAAACCGGCAGCCTGCAGGGCGCGCAGCGCCGATTCACGGCCCGAGCCGGGACCGCAGACTTCAACTTCCAGCGTGCGCATGCCGTGGTCCTGCGCCTTCTTGGCGCAATCTTCAGCGGCAACCTGTGCGGCAAACGGGGTGGACTTGCGCGAACCCTTGAAGCCCTGCGCACCAGCCGAAGACCAGGCAATCGTGTTGCCCTGTGCATCGGTGATGGTGATCATGGTGTTGTTGAAGGTGGAGTTGACGTGCGCAACGCCCGTCGAAATGTTTTTGCGTTCGCGCTTGCGTACGCGGGCGGCTTCCTTGGCCATGGATAGTCCTTTCGTTGATCTCAAACGCCGCCGTAATTCCAGCGGCTACACCGAAACGTCGCTCGTCGTCCGTGGTTCGCCGTTCGAAAGACGACCCGCGAATGACGACCGGCGTTGTTACTTCTTCTTGCCCTGAATGGCCTTTGCCGGCCCCTTGCGGGTGCGCGCATTGGTATGCGTGCGCTGGCCGCGAACCGGCAGGCCGCGGCGATGGCGCAGGCCGCGATAGCAGCCCAGATCCATCAGCCGCTTGATATTCATGGAATTCTCGCGGCGCAGATCGCCCTCGACCTTGTAGTCGCGGTCGATGGTTTCGCGGATCTGCAAGACTTCGGCGTCTGTCAGCTGGTGAACGCGGCGTTCGGCCGGAATGCCCACCTTGGTGACGATTTCCTCGGCGAACTTTGCGCCGATGCCGTGAATGTATTGCAGCGCAATGATGACGCGCTTGTTCGTCGGTATGTTGACGCCGGCTATACGAGCCATTTTCATCTCCATGTAGGCCGGCAAGCCGGCGTTAAGGTGAAACCGCGTCCGGTGGAGGCCGGCCCTTGCGGTGTGTCCCGTCAAACGGAAAAATTGGCCCTTGCGGACCCCCAAGCCGTCAAACTCCGGGAGACGGGCTGTCCATAGGCCAGCGCCGCAAGCCCGTCAACCGGCGGTTAGTGTTTTTTTGTTGTGAGTGAAGCCAAAACCGCATTGATCTGCGCGGTTACGTCATCCATTGGCGCCATGCCGTCGACATAGGTCAGCAAATGCTTGGCGTGATAATAGCCGGTCAGCGGCGCGGTCTTCTTGTAATATTCGCGCAGCCGTTCATCGAAAACCTGGGCATTGTCGTCCTTGCGCACCGGCTGTCCGGCAGCCTTGGCTTCTTCCGCCCGTTTCAGGATGCGGCCAACCAGCGCCTTGTCATCAACGGTAAGTTCAATCGCCGCATCAAGCTTGAGCCCCTTGCCTGCCAGCATTGCCTCTACGGCGTCTGCCTGGGCCAGGGTTCTGGGATAACCGTCAAGGATGAAGCCTTTTGCGCAATCGGCCATGTCAATGCGTTCGGATACGATGGCGTTGACTATGGCGTCCGACACCAGCTCGCCTGCGTCCATAACCGCCTTGGCGCGCTTGCCGACTTCGGTGCCTGCGGCGACTGCCGCACGCAGCATGTCGCCGGTGGAAAGCTGGACGATCCCGTATTTTTCAACGAGCCGCTGCGCCTGTGTGCCCTTGCCTGCCCCCGGAGGGCCCAACAGAATTAATCTCATCGTCCCTTTTTGCCCCCGCGCAATTTCGACTTCTTGATCAGCCCCTCATACTGATGCGCAATCAGGTGGCCCTGAACCTGCGCAACCGTGTCCAGCGTAACACTGACCACGATGAGAAGCGACGTGCCGCCAAGATAGAACGGAACGGCGAAAGCCGAAATTAGAAATTCGGGTAAGAGACAGATAATGACCAGATAGATGGCGCCCACCAGGGTGATGCGCGTCAGAACGTAATCGATGTATTCGGCCGTTCGTTCACCGGGGCGATAGCCCGGAATGAAGCCGGAATGTTTTTTGAGCTGGTCGGCCGTATCCTTCGGATTGAAGACAATGGCCGTGTAGAAAAACGCAAAAAACATGATCATCGCCGCATAGAGCAGCATGTAGAGCGGCTGCCCGTGGCCAAGGGCCGCCAAAATCGTATTGGCCCAGGCCGGCATGGTTGTCGTGTTGGCAAAGCCGGCGACCGTGGCTGGAAGAAGAAGCAGCGAAGAGGCGAAAATCGGCGGAATGACGCCGGCCGTGTTCAGCTTGAGCGGCAAGTGCGACGTATCACCCTGGAACATGCGGTTGCCGACCTGGCGCTTGGGATACTGGATGAGCAGTCTGCGCTGGGCGCGTTCGAAAAACACGATGAAGGCGATCGTTACACCAGCCATGACGATGAGGGCCAGGATGATTGCCGTGGACAGGGCACCCGTGCGGCCAAGCTCGAGCGTGCCGCCGATGGCCGCCGGCAAGCCTGCAGCAATGCCCGAGAAAATGATCAGCGAAATGCCGTTGCCGATACCGCGCGCGGTGATCTGTTCACCGAGCCACATCAGGAACATCGTGCCGCCAACCAGGGTGATGACGGTCGAAATGCGGAAAAACATGCCCGGATCGGAAACAATGCCGGAGGAACTGGAATCAAGCCCCGCCGCGATGCCATAGGCCTGCACCGTCGCCAGAAGTACGGTGCCATAGCGGGTGTACTGGTTGATGACCTTGCGGCCCTGCTCGCCTTCCTTTTTCAACGCTTCCAGCGAGGGGATGACCGAGGTCATCAACTGGATGATGATGGAGGCGGAAATATAAGGCATGATGCCGAGCGCGAAAATCGCCATGCGCTCGACCGCGCCGCCGGCAAACATGTTGAAAATGCCGAGCACGCCCTTGGACTGCTGCTCGAAAGCGGCAGCAAACGCATCCGGATTGATGCCCGGAAGCGGAATGTATGTGCCAAGCCGGTAGACCAGAAGCGCGCCAAGCGTGAACCAGATGCGTTTCTTGAGGTCTTCAGCCTTGCTGAAAGCCGCGAAATTGAGGTTTGAAGCAAGCTGTTCGGCTGCTGAGGCCATGGAAAATCTCCGCCGGGGCAACACGCTGCGCCAAGGGCGAGCGGTCATCCCGAAATAGGCTTCGGGAGGTAGAGATGCAAGCGGCGGCCCGAAAGCCGCCGCCAATCATCCGGGTCTTATTCGGCTTTGGCCTTTTCAGGCAGCTTGACCGATCCGCCGGCCTTTTCGATCTTTTCGATCGCCGCCTTGGAGGCGCCGGCCACGTCGAAGCTGAGCTTTGCGGTAATGTCGCCGTCGGACAACAGCCGCACGCCATCCTTGGCGCGGCGCAGAACGCCGGCCTTGACCAGCGCATCGACCGTGATGGTTGCTTTGGCGTCAAGCTTGCCGGCATCCACCGCCGCCTGTACGCGGCCGACAGAAGCGGTCACGAAGGTCTTGGCGTGGATGTTGTTGAAGCCGCGCTTGGGCAGGCGGCGGTAAAGCGGCATCTGGCCGCCTTCAAAGCCGTTGATGGCAACGCCGGAGCGCGCCTTCTGGCCTTTGACGCCGCGACCGCCGGTCTTGCCGGATCCCGAGCCGATGCCGCGGCCAAGACGTTTCTTGGCGTGGGTCGAGCCCTCGTTGTCGGTCAGATCATTGAGTTTCATGGAATTGCTCCTCGCGGCAGGTGTTACGCCTGATCCACAATGCGGATCAGGTGCGCCACTTTGGCGATCATGCCGCGCACCGAGGGGGTATCCTCAAGCGTCGAGCGGCGGTTCATCTTGTTGAGGCCGAGGCCGACAAGCGTGGCGCGCTGTTCAGGCGGGCGGCGGCTCGGGCTTCCGGTCTGCTGGACGGTGACTGTCTTTTTGCCAGACATGGGAGCCGCTCCTTATTCTTCGCCGCCGGCAGCACCGGGACGGCGCGCCTGCAGGGTCGAATACTTGATACCGCGCTGGGCGGCGATGTCCTTGGGATGGGCCTGGTTCTTCAAGGCGTCAAACGTGGCGCGAACCATGTTGTACGGATTGGAAGAACCCATCGACTTGGCGACAACGTCATGCATGCCAAGCGTCTCGAAAACGGCGCGCATCGGGCCGCCTGCGATAATGCCCGTGCCGGCCTTGGCCGAACGCAGTAGAACCCGGCCGGCGCCATGCCGTCCTTCGACGTCGTGATGCAGGGTGCGGCCCGAGCGCAGCGGCACGAAAATCAGTTCGCGCTTGGCGCTTTCGGTGGCCTTGCGGATGGCTTCCGGCACTTCACGCGCCTTGCCATGACCAAAGCCGACGCGGCCCTTCTGGTCTCCGACCACCACGAGGGCGGCAAATCCGAAACGCCGGCCGCCTTTGACGACTTTGGCGACACGGTTGATGTGGACGAGCTTGTCGACAAATTCGCTGTCGCGCTCTTCGCGGTCACGGCTGCGTTCGCGGCCGCCTTCCCTGCGTTCTTGTGCCATGTTCCTGTTCCTTGTTCTTTTCCGGAAAGCACGGGTTTACAAACAGCATTCACCCGCCATGGGCCTTTGCGGCCTCAGGCGGGCAAACAGGTGAAAACTCAGAAGTCGAGGCCGCCCTCGCGGGCTGCATCGGCCAGAGCCTTGACGCGGCCGTGATAGATATACGGTCCGCGGTCAAATACGACGGCCTTGACGCCCGCCTTGACGGCGCGTTCGGCCAAAGCCTTGCCCACCGCAATCGCTGCAGCGGCATCAGCGCCGGTCTTCAACCCGCCCTTGACGTCTTTGTCAAGTGTGGAGGCTGACGCCAGGGTGCGGCCCTTCACGTCATCAATGATCTGCGCATAGATGTTTTTCGACGAACGATAGACCGACAGGCGCGGACGGTCACCCGAAACGGCCTTGATCTGGCGGCGAATGCGCGCGGCGCGGCGCTGGATGGAAACCTTGGTGACCATGTCGATCGATCCTTACTTCTTCTTGCCTTCTTTGCGGACGATCCGCTCGCCGGCATATTTCACGCCCTTGCCCTTGTAGGGTTCGGGGCCGCGGTATTCGCGGATTTCCGCAGCCACCTGGCCGACCTTCTGCTTGTCGATGCCCGTGATGACGATTTCCGTCGGCTTGGGCACGGTGATCGTGATGCCTTCGGGCGTCTGGTAAACCACGTCATGGCTGAAGCCGAGCGCCAGCTGCAGGTTCTTGCCCTGCAGGGCGGCACGGTAGCCGACGCCGTTGATTTCGAGCTTGCGCTCAAAACCCTTGGACACGCCGTCCAGGATATTGACGATCTGGGTCCGCGACATGCCCCACTTGGAGCGCGCGCCCTTGGTCTGGTCGCGCGGGGTGACGGCAACTTCGCCGCCTTCCATCTTGACCAGAACTTCGTCATTGACCACGAACATCAGTTCGCCCTTCGGACCCTTGGCCGACACGGTCTGGCCGTTGACGCTGGCGGTGACGCCGGCGGGAACAGCAATGGGTTTCTTTCCGATACGAGACATGATGTGTCCTCGTCACTTCCTGTTGAATGGCTGCCTGACTTAGAAAATCTGGCAGAGGATTTCGCCGCCGACATTCTGCTCGCGGGCTTCATGATCGGCCATCACGCCCTTCGGCGTGGACAGGATCGCAATGCCCAGGCCGTTGGCGACCGACGGGATGGAGCCGACCGAAACATAGACCCGGCGGCCGGGCTTGGAGATGCGGGTGATCTCGCGGATCACCGGCGCACCTTCATAATATTTCAGCTCGATCTCGATTTCCGATTTGCCGTTGTCGAAATCGACCTGCGCATAATCGCGGATATAGCCTTCGCTCTTCAGCACATCGAGAACGCGGGCGCGCAGCTTGGAAGCGGGCGTCGACACCTTGCTCTTCTTGCGGCCGACCGCATTGCGGATGCGGGTAAGCATATCGCCAAGAGGATCATTTACGGACATTGTTCAATCCTCCTTACCAGCTCGACTTGACCAGGCCCGGAACGAGTCCGAGTGATCCAAGTTCACGAAGCGCAATACGCGACATTTGCAGCTTGCGGTAAAAGGCGCGCGGACGGCCAGTCACCAGGCAGCGGTTGCGGATACGGGTGCGTGCCGAATTGCGCGGCATCTGCGCCAGCTTGAGCTGGGCGCGGAAACGCTCATCCATCGGCTTGGACTGATCCATGATGATCGCCTTGAGCGCCTTGCGTTTCGCCGCATGGCGGGCAACCATCGCACGGCGCCGGTTGTTCTTTTCGACTGAGCTCGTTTTGGCCATGTCGCTGTCCCTTTTGCTCGCGTGCCGTTACTGGCGGAATGGGAAGTTGAACGCCTTCAACAGCGCCCGTGCTTCGTCATCCGTTCCGGCGGTCGTGCACACGATGATGTCCATGCCCCAGATCTGATCAACCTTGTCGTAGTTGATCTCCGGGAACACGATGTGCTCCTTGATGCCCATGGCGTAGTTGCCACGGCCGTCAAAGCTCTTCGGATTCAGGCCGCGGAAATCTCGGACGCGCGGCAGCGCGATCGTGATCAGGCGGTCCAGAAATTCGTACATGCGGTCCTGGCGAAGGGTGACCTTGGCGCCGATCGGCATGTTTTCGCGCAGCTTGAAGCCGGCAATGGCCTTGCGCGAGCGGGTGATGACCGGCTTCTGGCCGGCAATCAGCGCCAGATCCTCGGCGGCAATCGCCGGCTTCTTGGAATCGCCGGTGGATTCGCCCACGCCCATGTTTATGACGATCTTGTCGAGCCGCGGAACCTGCATGACATTGTCATACTTGAACTGCTCGGTCATCGCCTTGCGGATCGTGTTGTCGTAAACCGACTTCAGCCGCGGCGTATATTTGGTGTCAGCCATCGATCGTTGCTCCCGAACGCTTTGCAACGCGGACCTTCTTGTCGCCATCGATCTTGAAGCCGACGCGGGTCGGCTTGCCGTCCTTGGGATCGGCAATGGCGATGTTGGACAGGTTGATCGGCGATTCCTTGGAGAGGATGCCGCCTTCCTGGGTCTGCGTCTGCCGCTGGTGGCGGCGCACAATGTTGATGCCGCGGACGAGCGCAGTGTCTTCCTTGGGCATGACTTTCAGCACTTCGCCCGAACGGCCCTTGTCCTTGCCGGCGAGCACGACGACCTTGTCGCCTTTGCGGATTTTCTGCATTTCCGGCTCTCCTTACAGAACTTCTGGCGCGAGCGAGATGATCTTCATGTGGTTCTTGCCGCGAAGCTCGCGTGGAACCGGTCCGAAGATACGGGTGCCGATCGGCTCTTTCTTGTTGTCGACCAGAACGGCTGCGTTCTTGTCGAAACGGATGACGCTGCCGTCGGCGCGCCGGATGTCCTTGGCTGTGCGAACCACAACCGCCTTCATCACGTCGCCCTTCTTGACGCGGCCGCGCGGAATGGCTTCCTTGATCGATACGACAATGATGTCGCCGACCGAGGCGTATTTCCGCTTCGAGCCGCCCAGCACCTTGATGCACATGACACGGCGTGCGCCGGAATTATCCGCCACGTCGAGGTTTGTTTGCATCTGAATCATGACTGGCCGCTTTCTTTGCTTATGGGAGAGGGAAAACCCTCCCCGGCTTGTCCTAAATTCTTACTTGGTTTCGCCGGTAACGACGACCCAGGTCTTGTCCTTGGAGATCGGACGGGATTCTTCAATGAACACCACGTCGCCGACCTTGCAGGCATTGGCTTCGTCATGCGCCTTGTACTTCTTCGACATGCGCACGGTCTTCTT
Source organism: Rhizobiaceae bacterium (assembly GCA_049289995.1). Classification (GTDB taxonomy): domain Bacteria; phylum Pseudomonadota; class Alphaproteobacteria; order Rhizobiales; family Rhizobiaceae; genus JBATMU01. Next base: position 9,771 of record JBATMU010000120.1, read on the forward strand.
CATTACCGGATGGGTGAAGCGGCGTTCCACTTTCACCACTACGGTCTTTTCGTTCTTGTCGGAGACGACAGTGCCCTGCAATACGCGTTTCGGCATGATCTCAAGCCTTGTTCTGGGCCGCTTTTTCAGCGGCAATCGTCTTGATGCGGGCGATGTCCCTGCGGACTTCCTTCACACGCGCGGTCTTTTCCAGCTGGCCGGTGGCCTTCTGGAAACGCAGGTTGAACTGCTCTTTTTTCAGCTTCGCCAGATCTTCGGAGAGCTGGTCGGGCGTCTTGCCCCGAACGTCAACGGCTTTCATTGGCCTGTCCTTCCTTAATCGGCGATGCGCTGAACGAAGCGCGTCTTGATCGGCAGCTTGGCAGCGCCCAGGCGCAGCGCCTCGCGGGCGATTTCTTCATTGACGCCGTCGATCTCGAACATCATGCGGCCCGGCTTGACCCGGCATGCCCAAAGTTCGACCGAACCCTTGCCTTTGCCCATGCGGACTTCGGTCGGCTTCTTGGTCACCGGCACATCCGGGAAAATTCGGATCCACACGCGGCCGGCGCGCTTCATCTCGCGGGTGATCGCACGGCGGGCCGCTTCGATCTGACGCGCGGTGACGCGTTCCGGCTCCATGGCCTTCAATCCGAAGGCGCCGAAATCCAGGTTCATGCCGCCCTTGGCGACGCCCGAAATACGGCCCTTGAACTGCTTGCGGAACCTTGTGCGCTTTGGCTGCAGCATTGGTCTCTACTCCAAATTCCCTTGCGCGTTTCTTTACGCGTTCTCGCGGCGGCGGTTGCCGCCCTGCTGATCGCCTTCGGCGGCGCGGCGTTCGGAAGCCATCGGGTCATGTTCAAGGATTTCGCCCTTGAACACCCAGACTTTGACGCCGCAAATGCCATAGGCGGTCTGTGCTTCGGCTGTGCCGAAATCAACATCGGCGCGCAGCGTATGCAGCGGCACCCGGCCCTCGCGGTACCATTCCAGACGCGCGATTTCCGCGCCGCCCAATCGGCCCGAGCAGTTGATGCGGATGCCCTCGGCGCCCAGACGCATGGCCGACTGCACCGCACGCTTCATGGCGCGGCGGAAGGCAATGCGGCGTTCAAGCTGCTGGGCGATGGACTGCGCAACCAGCTTGGCGTCGATTTCCGGCTTGCGGACTTCAACAATGTTGAGGCTCGTGTCGCTCTTGGTCATGTCGGAAAGCTTCTTGCGGAGCTTTTCGATGTCTGCGCCCTTCTTGCCGATGATCAGGCCCGGACGGGCGGCATGAATGGTCACGCGGCACTTCTTGTGCGGACGCTCGATCACCACTTTCGAGATGGCAGCCTGCTTGAGTTCCTCCTCGACGAAAGCGCGGATCTTCAGGTCTTCATGCAGCAGGCGGCCATACTCGCCGGTATTGGCATACCAGCGCGAATCCCACGTGCGGTTGATGCCGAGGCGAAGTCCGATCGGATTGACTTTCTGGCCCATCAGGCGGCCTCCCCTTTCTCTTCCACAGCGCGCACGATCACCGTCAAATGGGCGAACGGCTTTTCGATGCGGCTGGCGCGGCCGCGGCCGCGGGCATGGAACCGCGTCATGACGATCGCCTTGCCCACAAAGGCTTCCGACACGATCAGCGCGTCGACATCCAGGTTGTGGTTGTTTTCGGCATTGGCGATGGCCGACTGCAGCGTCTTGCGAACGGTGCCGGCGATGCGCTTGCGCGAGAATTCCAGATCGGCAAGTGCAGTTGCGACCTTCTTGCCGCGGATAAGCGCGGCAACCAGGTTCAGCTTCTGCGGGCTGACGCGGATCGTGCGGAGAACCGCCTGAGCCTCGTTGTCAGCAAGCCTGCGTGGAGCTTTGGCCTTGCCCATGATTACTTCCTCTTTGCCTTCTTGTCCGCGCCGTGGCCGTAATAGGTCCGCGTCGGCGAGAACTCACCGAACTTGTGTCCGACCATGTCCTCGTTCACCGAAACGGGAACGTGCTTCTGGCCGTTGTAAACGCCGAAGGTCAGGCCGACAAACTGCGGCAGGATCGTGGAGCGGCGGCTCCACATCTTGATCACTTCCGAACGGCCGCCTTCGCGGACCTTTTCGGCCTTTTTCAGAAGATACCCGTCAACAAACGGGCCTTTCCAAATTGAACGGGTCACGAGCGCGAACCTCTCTTAAGACTTGCGCGCGTGGCGCGAGCGCATGATGAACTTGTCGGTCGACTTGTTCGACCGGGTCTTCTTGCCCTTGGTGGGCTTGCCCCAGGGCGTAACCGGATTGCGGCCGCCCGAGGTGCGGCCTTCGCCGCCGCCATGCGGGTGATCGACCGGGTTCATGGTGACGCCGCGGTTGTGCGGGCGCTTGCCCATCCAGACCTTGCGGCCAGCCTTGCCCAGCGACACGTTGCCGTGGTCCGGGTTGGACACCGCGCCGACAGAAGCCATGCACGAGCCGTGAACCAGACGGGTTTCGCCGGAGTTCAGCCGAAGGATGGCCATGCCCTGGTCGCGGCCGACCAGCTGGGCATAGGACCCTGCCGAACGCGCGACCTGACCGCCCTTGCCGGGCTTCAGCTCTACATTGTGGACAATCGTGCCGACCGGCATGCCGGCCAGCGGCATTGCATTGCCCGGCTTGACGTCGGCGGAAGCGGCCGAAACCACCTTGTCGCCCACGGCCAGGCGCTGCGGCGCCAGAATGTAGCTCAGCTCGCCGTCTTCATACTTGATGAGCGCGATGAAAGCCGTGCGGTTGGGATCATATTCCAGCCGCTCGACAGTCGCGGTCATGTCAAGCTTGCGGCGCTTGAAATCGACCAGACGGTAGGAACGCTTGTGACCGCCGCCCTGGAAACGCGCCGTGATGCGGCCCGTATTGTTGCGGCCGCCGGACGAGACCAGACCTTCGGTCAGACCCTTGACGGGCTTGCCCTTGTAGAGGCCGGAACGGTCGACCAGAACCAGCTGGCGCTGGCCGGGGGTCGTCGGTTTGAATTTCTTGAGTGCCATTTTCTTTACCCTCGGCCTCTCAAAGACCCGTGGCCACGTCGATCGACTGGCCTTCGGCCAATGTCACGATAGCCTTCTTCACATCGCTCTGCTGGCCGACCCGGCCGCGGAAACGCTTGGTCTTGCCCTTGCGCAGCAGCGTATTGACCGCCTTCACCTTCACGCCGAACAGCGCTTCGACCGCAGCCTTGATTTCCGGCTTGGTGGCCTTGCGGGCGACGTTGAAAACAACCTGGTTGTTTTCCGAAGCCATGGTCGACTTCTCGGTGATGGCCGGCGTGACGATCACGTCATAATGGCGCAGGTCAGTCATTTGAAGCGCTCCTCGATTGCCTCGACAGCCGCCTTTGTCAGGACCAGCTTGCCGCGGCGCAGGATGTCATAAACGTTGATGCCCTGAACCGGCAGCACGTCGATGTTGGGAATGTTGGAAGCGGCGCGCTGGAAGTTCACGTCGATTTCCGCCCCGCCGATCATCAGCGCATTGGTCAGGCCGAGCTTGGCGAAATTTGTCACCAGCAGCTTGGTCTTGGCATCCGCCATCTTCAGATCATCGATGATGATGACATCGGACGACTTCATCTTGGCCGAAAGCGCATGACGCAGGCCAAGCGCGCGGACCTTCTTGGGAAGATCGTGGGCGTGGCTGCGGGTGACCGGACCATGGGCCTTGCCGCCGCCGCGGAACTGCGGGGCGCGTGCCGAATGGTGACGGGCGCGGCCGGTGCCCTTCTGCTTGTACATCTTGGCGCCGGTGCGGGCGACATCCGCCCGGCCCTTGGCTTGGTGGGTGCCCTGCTGGCGTGCGGCAAGCTGCCAGCGCACGACGCGCTGCAGGATGTCTTCGCGCGGATCAAGACCGAAAATCTCTTCCGAGACCTTCAGCTTGCCGGCATCGTCGCCGGTCAGCGTGGTGATCTTCATGTCCATCTCATTCGGCTCCCATGTTGGCGGCAGCACGAACTGCGGCAGGCTTCGGCGCGTTTTCCGGAAGCGCAGCCTTGACGGCGTCGCGCACCAGGATCCATGCGCCCTTCGAACCGGGAACCGCACCGCGGATCAGGATCAGGCCGCGGCCGGCATCGGTCGAAACAACTTCGACATTCTGCGTTGTCACGCGGGTCGAACCCATGTGACCGGCCATCTTCTTGCCCTTGAACACCTTACCCGGATCCTGGCGCTGGCCGGTTGAACCGTGCGAGCGGTGGGTGACCGAGTTGCCGTGAGTGGCGCGATGGCCGCCGAAGTTCCAGCGCTTCATGACGCCCTGGAAACCCTTGCCCTGCGTGGTGCCGGTCACATCGACCATCTGGCCGGGAACATAATGTTCAACTGTGATCTCGGCGCCCACATCAAGCATGTTGTCAGGCGAAACACGGAATTCGGCGACCTTGGCTTTCGGCTCCACGGAGGCGGTGGCGAAATGGCCGCGCAGCGCCTTGCTCGTGTTTTTCACCTTGGCGAGGCCGACGCCCAGCTGGACAGCGGTATAGCCATTCTTTTCAGCGGTACGCTGCGCCACAACCTGGCAGTTCTCCATGCGGAGAACCGTCACGGGCACATGTTCGCCCGCCTCGTTGTAGATGCGCGTCATTCCGATCTTCTGCGCAATAACACCTGAACGCATCGGTTCAATCCTTCAATTCGTCGGTCGTCGTTCGATGTTCGATTGATCGGGGCCCTTCGGCCGGCGACCGCGAACGGCGATCCTTACAGTTTAATCTCGACATCCACACCGGCGGCCAGATCGAGCTTCATCAAAGCATCGACCGTCTGCGGCGTCGGATCGACAATGTCGAGCAGCCGCTTGTGGGTGCGCATTTCGAACTGTTCGCGGCTTTTCTTGTCGATATGCGGCGAGCGGTTGACAGTGAACTTTTCAATCCGCGTCGGCAGCGGAATGGGCCCGCGGACGCTGGCGCCAGTGCGCTTGGCGGTCGACACGATTTCCCGTGTCGAGGCGTCAAGAACCCGATGGTCGAACGCCTTCAGGCGGATGCGGATATTGGTGCCGTTCATGCGACTTTTTCCTTGTCCTGCCGGGCCGCGGCCTTGGCCGCGCCCGCGCCGGAATTCGTAAGACTTATTCCGAAATGCTTGCGACGATGCCCGAGCCGACGGTGCGGCCGCCTTCGCGGATGGCGAAGCGCAGCTTGTCTTCCATGGCGATCGGCACGATCAGCTCGACGTCGACGGCCACGTTGTCGCCCGGCATCACCATTTCGGTGCCTTCCGGCAGCGTCACCACGCCCGTCACGTCGG
>JBATMU010000121.1:0-8271 GCA_049289995.1 Rhizobiaceae bacterium
ATGCGGAATGATGCGTGCGGCCGGTGCGGCGGCCACGGGCCTGCCCGCCATTTGCCGCTGCAGCGCCAGAACGAGCGCCATGCGCAGGGAGTCGGAGCGGGCAGGCTTGGTCAATTGCGCGGCGATCTGGCAGTCCAGCATGAGCCGGGCGACATCGGGTTGGTCAACGGAGGTCAAAAGCACGACCGGAATGGCTGCCATGGACGGATTGGCGCGCATGCGCTGGGCGACAGCCGCGCCATTGAGGCCTGGCATCTGGAAATCGAGGATCACGCCGTCAACCGGCGCGCCAAGCTGGGCGGCGCGTTCGATGAAGGCAAGGCCCATCAGACCGGAATCTGCTGCTGCGGCGTCGAACCCCCAGGATCGGAGCTGCTCGAGCAGAATGTCGCGGTTGACCGGATTGTCGTCAATGACAAGGACGCGTGCGCCGGAAACGTCAACAGGCGCGACAGGTGCGGGTGCGGCATTGCCGTCAACAGGCAAGGTTACGGTCACGGTGAAGCGCGTGCCCTTGCCCAATGTGCTTTCTGCGTTGATCTGGCCATCCATGAGTTCGACCAGCCGCGCGGCGATGGCAAGGCCAAGCCCGGTGCCCTCATGGCGGCGGGTGGACGACGCATCGACCTGGCTGAACTTGTCAAAGACATGGGTGAGCTTTTCGGGCGGAATGCCGATGCCCGTGTCCTGCACGGCCATGGAAAGCGCGAGGCCGTTTGTTTCCATTCGGCCGCGGATATCGACCAGAACATGGCCCTTTTCAGTGAATTTGACTGCATTGCCCATCAGATTGGTGAGGATCTGCCTGAGGCGGCCGACGTCTCCGACCAGCCGGACGGGAATTTTCGGGTCTATACGGATAATCAGTTCGATGTCTTTTTCGGCGGCGCGCGCCGTCATCAGCGTGGCGACGTCCTCGACCGCCTCGGCCAGCGAAAAGGGGGCAGGATCAAGCTCAAGCTGGCCGGCGTCGATTTTCGAGAAGTCAAGAATGTCGTTGATGATGGTGAGCAGCGCATTGCCGGATTTCAGGATCACCTCGGTGAAGGTTTTCTGGCGGCCGGTCAGATCGGTTTTTGACAGAAGCTCGGCCATGCCGAGCACGCCATTCATTGGCGTGCGGATTTCATGGCTCATATTGGCAAGGAATTCGGACTTTGCCCGGTCGGCGATTTCAGCCTTTTCCAGCGCCTTGCGCTCGGCAGCGCCGGCCTTTTCCAGGCTCGAATAGCTGCGCAGGACATTGTTCTGCATCGGCCAGATGATCAGGCCGTAAATGGCGGCCATGCCGGCGAGAAGCAGGCCGATGCCGCCGCCAAGCGCCAGCCGCATGGCGCCGATTGCATCCAGCGTGCTTTCGGAAAGGCTGGTACGGGCCTCGGACAGGCGGCCTTGCATCAGGCTTTCCCTGGAAATGACCGATTCGGCAGCGGCGACAGCATCGCGGTCCTGGCCATTGCGAGCGGTCAGCAGCGAAAGAATGCTGGTCTGGAAGGGATCGAGCGAGGGCTCGATGACGCCGCGCCAGGTTTCGTCAAGCGCCTCCGGCATGGTCTTGCCAGAGAGCCTGGCGGTTGCGCCGGGCCGGGCAGCAGTGATCGCCGGGCGGATAAGTGCTGCCAATTCGGCCATATAACCCGGATCCATGACATGCAGCGTGCGACGGATGACCGGATCAAGTTTGGCGTCGGCATCTGCCGCATAAGACAGAAACAGATTGCCTGCCGCCATGCCTTCGCCTCCGACACCCATGCCGGCGGAGCGGTCGTTGAGCACCATCTGGATGCCATTGAGCTTTTTCAACGTCACGGCAAGCTGGATGCGGTTGCGGTCGGAATCCTTCTGGCTTTGCGACGATGTGATGCCGCGAGCGGCAGAGGCCGCATCCTTCATCAGGAACTGGACCTCATTGAGGACCGCGCCATAGCCGGCCTCTTCCTCGAAGGCCGCCAGATTGCGCCAGGCCGAATAGCCGAATGCCGCGACAAGCAGGACCAAAAGCAGTCCGGCCGCCAAGGTCCGCCCGTGCAGATATGCCGATGTCAGTGCTTTGGCCACGTCCTATCCCCGAAATCCCGGGGTGACATTGGCTGTGATAGATTAAACTTCGATAAAACAGCAGGTGACGTAATGGTAAGTGCCGGCGCGACGGTCAGCCGATCGTCTGGCCGGTCTTGGCCCAATCGGCATTGAACTGCTCCAGGCCCTTGTCGGTGAGCGGATGCTTGACCAGTGCGCGCAGCGTGGCAGGCGGCACGGTGACGATATCGGCGCCGATCAAGGCTGCCTGCTTGACGTGATTGACGGTGCGGATAGAGGCGGCGAGGATTTCCGTTTTGAAACCGTAATTGTCATAGATCTGGCGGATTTCGCTGATCAGCTCCATGCCGTCGGTGCCGGTGTCGTCGATGCGCCCGACAAAGGGCGAAATGAAGGTTGCACCGGCCTTGGCGGCCAGAAGCGCCTGATTGGCCGAAAAGCACAGCGTCACATTGGTCTTGTGGCCGAGGCCGGTGAGGTGCTTGCAGGCGCGCAGGCCTTCGAGCGTCAAGGGCAGCTTGATGCAGATGTTCGGAGCAATTCCTGCAAGGACCGCTGCTTCGCGCAGCATGCCGTCATAATCCGGGGCGGTCACTTCGGCGGAGACCGGACCATCGACAAGCGCGCAAATCTCTTTGGTGACTTCGAGGATGTTGCGGCCGGCCTTGAGGATGAGGGAGGGATTGGTGGTGACGCCGTCAATGAGCCCTGCGGCATTCAACTCGGCAATATCCTTGACGTCCGCTGTATCGACGAAAAATTTCATGGCCGCTTTCCTCCCTCTGGCTCTGATGCAGGCCTGTCCGCAAGGCTGCGCGTGGCTTCCGTTTAGCGGAAAGACGCGCCAAGGTCACGCGTGATGCATTCCGATTCGGCGCCAAACCGCACAATTTCCGTTCTGGTTCCGGCCCCGTCGCCGGTGCCCTATACCTATGGCGTGCCGGAGAGCATGGCTGTGCCGCCGCCCGGCAGCGTGGTGCAGGTTCCGCTCGGGCCGCGGCTGGTGACCGGCGTCGTCTGGGATGCCAAGCCGGGCTTGGTTGATGCCAAAAAGCTGCGGGAGGTCAGCCATGTGTTCGACTGCCCGCCGCTGCCTGCCGACATGCGGCGCTTCATCGACTGGCTGTCGGCCTATACGCTGAGCGCACCGGGCCTTGTGGCGCGGATGGCGCTACGTGCGCCGGGCGCACTTGAACCGGAGCCATGGACCGAGGGCATCAGGCTTGGCTGGCTGGGGCCGCATGGCAAGATGACGCCGGCCCGGGCCCGCGTGCTGGAACTGGCGGAAGACGGCATGGCGTGGACGCGCAGCGGGCTTTGCCATGCCGCTGGTGTTTCAGCGGGCGTGGTGGACGGGCTTGCCGCACTCGGGGCGTTTGAAACCGTAATGATTCCGCCTGCACCGGTGGTGGCTGCCCCCGATCCGGGATTTCATCCGGCGGAGTTGACGCAGGCGCAGAACGAGGCGGCATCCGCCTTGCGGGACATGATTTCAATCCAGGGATTTTCGGCAGCGCTCATCGACGGAGTGACCGGATCGGGCAAGACCGAAGTGTATTTCGAGGCGATTGCCGCAGCTTTGGCCAAGGGCAGGCAGGTGCTGGTCATGCTGCCGGAAATTGCGCTGACCCATGCGTTTCTTGACCGGTTCGAAAGCCGTTTCGGGGCAAAGCCGGCCGAATGGCATTCCGACCTTGCACCACGCATGCGCGAGCGGGTGTGGCGGCAGGTGGCGGAAGGCCGCGTCCGTGTCGTGGCAGGCGCGCGTTCGGCGCTGTTCCTGCCATTTGCCGATCTCGGGCTGATCGTTGTCGATGAAGAGCACGACGCGGCCTACAAGCAGGAAGACCGGGTGTTCTACAATGCGCGCGACATGGCCGTGGTGCGGGCGCGGATCGGCGGCTTTCCGGTTGTTCTGGCCTCGGCGACGCCATCGGTTGAAAGCCAGGTCAATGCGCGGCAGGGCCGCTACCGGCGGCTGGCCTTGCCAGGGCGTTTTGCCGATGCCGCGATGCCTGATCTGGCAACGATCGACATGCGCCGTCATCCGCCGGCGCGCGGCGGCTTCCTGTCGCCGGTTCTGCTCGGAGAAGTCGGCAAGGCGCTCGCGCGCGGCGAACAGAGCCTTTTGTTTCTCAACCGGCGCGGCTATGCGCCGCTGACGCTGTGCCGGGTCTGCGGGCACCGGTTTGCCTGCCCGGATTGTTCCAGCTGGCTGGTCGAACACCGGTTCCGGGGCAAGCTGATGTGCCATCAATGCGGCCATTCCGAACCACGGCCCGAGGCCTGCCCGGAATGCGGGGCGCTCGATCATCTGGCGGCTTGCGGACCGGGCATCGAACGGATCGCCGAAGAGGCGGCAGCGCACTTCCCTGATGCAAGGGTGATTGTGCTGTCGTCGGATCTGGCAGGCGGGGTTCGGCGGCTGAGGATCGAGCTTGAAGCCATCGCCAAGGGCGAGGCCGATATTGTCATCGGTACGCAATTGGTGGCCAAGGGGCACAATTTTCCCGAGATGACGCTGGTTGGCGTCATCGATGCGGATCTGGGCCTGTCGAACGGCGATCCGCGCGCTGCCGAGCGCACATTCCAGCTCCTGCATCAGGTGACGGGCCGGGCCGGGCGCACAGGCAAAGCGTCCAAGGGCCTGATCCAGACCTGGCAGCCGGACCATCCCGTGATGCGGGCCATCGTGTCGGGCAGTGCGGAAGCGTTTTACGAGCGCGAGATTGCCGAGAGGGAACGGGCCGGGCTGCCGCCGTTTGGCCGGCTGGCCAGCGTCATCGTGGCGGCGGCAACCCGCGCCGAGGCGGAAAACCATGCGCGGGCCTTGCGCAAGGCTGCACCGGTCACCGAAGCCATTGAGGTGCTTGGACCGGCCGAAGCGCCGATTGCCGTGATCCGCGGCGAGCACCGCTTCCGGCTGCTGATCCATGGCGGACGCCGCGCCGACATGCAGGCCTTCCTGCGCGCCATGATCGCTTCAGGGCCGAAGCCACGCGGCTCGATCCGCGTGCAGGTGGATGTCGATCCGCAGAGTTTTGTGTGAGCCATACCGCAAATGGGGGATGCGGCGAGAGTGCTGCGCGCGCAGATTGGCGACCGGGGCACAATTCCGGGGGCTGACCGGAGATAGCCGCCATGCTGCGGACCCCGCGCGAACGCGCCATCCAGACGCTGTGCTATGAGGCCGGCGGATTTCTTGCCGCCACGCCGCTTTATGCGCTGTTTGCCGATTCGGGCAGTGCGCAATCTGCCTTGTTGATCCTGTCGCTGTCGCTTGCCGTGATGATCTGGTCGCCGCTGCACAATTCAGTGTTTGATCTTGCCGAGTGGAGGATCTGCGGGCGGCTGGCCAGTGACCGGCCGCACCGGTTGCGGCTTGTGCATGCTCTGTCGCATGAAGCGAGCTCGGTTTTGGTGACGCTGCCGCTCATCATGCTGATCGGCGGACTGGGGTTTGCCGAGGCGCTATTGGCTGATCTCGGATTGACCGCGCTCTATGCGGGCTATGCCTATCTGTTTCACCTCGCCTATGACCGGATCAGGCCGGTCAGGGCCGGTTGACTTCAAAACCCGGCGATATCGCGCATTGCCGCGTCAAAATCCTCGCCGCCTAGCGACCGGCCGATCAGGCTGCGAAGGCCCGCACTGCCGGCCTTGGCATGGATGAGCCTGACATTGGCGGCAGCCGCGCCATAGGCATCGCGCCAGCCGCGTTCGCCGACATAATGCCCCCAGTCCCAAAAGGTTTTCGAGCCGCGGATCCAGGCCAGCGTTTCGGCGGGGTAGTCCTTGGGCAGGCGGTGATCGGCGGACACAAAGGACGCCAGGCCTTCATCAAACCAGTTCGGCTGCGGCGGGGACCACAGGGCCGACAGGCTCCAGCTGCGATGCAGTTCGATATGAGTGCGCTCGTGGGCCAACAGCACAATGCCGAGCTCAGTGTCGCGGAAAGCACGCGGCGGAATGCGCAGCGCATGCCAGCCATAGGCGACGGCGACATTGCCGGTTCCGCCAAATGCCTTCTCGCACATCATGGTGACGCAGAGAATCATGCGCGGCGCCGGGCCAAGTTCACCGAAGAAGGCGCGGACGCGGGCATTGGCGGCAGCCACCATTCGCATCTGTGTTTCGGCATGCCCGGGATCGTCGGTCCAGATGCCCTCGGCGATTTCGGTCAGACCAACCAGGCCCGGAGCGGCGATGCGCTGCGGGCCGGGAATGGCGGCAGCGGCAATCGGCGCGGACAGGACAACAAGCCCGGCAATCAACAGGAACATGCGGCGGAGGGTCATTGCGGCGGCTCCGGTTGGCGATCAGCATTATCAAGATAGGATGGCAGCGGCCGGGCGGCAAGAACGGCGATGCCGCTCTGCCCGGCATCCGGGTTGACATGCAATGGGCGGCCCGGGATAGCTTGGCGCGGTGTTGCGGGAGGCGAACATGGAATTTTACCTGCCGGCCAGTCCGGGTGAATGGCTGGCTTGGTCATCGGCGGCAATGACGCTGGCGCTCGGGCTGGCGGCGCTGTTTGCGCCGCGCATAATGCTCAGGGTCATGCGGCTGCAAACCCTGCCGGACCGGGATTCGGGGCTGGCTGAAATCCGCGCTTCCTATGGCGGGTTCCGCATTGGCCTGGGCGCTGCGTGCCTGCTCCTGCACCCGCAGCCGCTGCTCTATCTGGCGCTCGGCGCGGCGTGGATTGCCACCGCTTTCGGCCGCCTGGTCTCCATGCTTTCGGACCGGGGAATGACGATTGCCAACTGGCTTTTCATCGTTTTCGAACTGGTCATGGGCGGCCTGGCGCTGGCCTATGTGCTGGGCTTCGCCGCCTGACCATTGCAAGGGCAGGCAAAGTCCACTGCGGCCCTGCGTCAAAACTGCCTGAAAACCTGTGCCCAAGGCGTGTTGCGAGTCTGGAAAGCCTGTGCTAGACGGCAAGCGAAATCCGGCGGGGAGGGCCTTCGATGCGCCTTCTTCGCAGAAAAACTTCAATCAGGTCATAGATTTAGCTGCTGTATCAAACAGTCTGCGCGAATCTTGCGGCCTTCCCAGACAGGGAGCAGACCGTCCGTGGCACAATCGACGTCGCTGATATCCGGTGTGGCAGGGCGTTATGCAGGCTCGCTCTATGCGCTGGCCGCCGCCCAGAAAGCCGTTGATGCCACCGAAGCCGACCTTTCGCGCTTCGAAGCGCTGATCAAGGGCAGCCCGGAACTGGCGAGGCTGGTCAAAAGCCCGGTTTTCTCCACCGGCGACCAGATGAAGGCGATCAGCGCGATTGCCACAAAAGCCAAGATCGGCGGGCTGGCCGGCAATTTCCTGCGCGTTGTCGCCAAGAACCGGCGGCTGTTTGCGCTTGACGGCATGATTGAGGCGTTTCGCCGCATCGCTGCCGAAGGCCGCGGCCAAACCGCCGCGGACGTCACCTCGGCGCATGCCCTGACGGCGGCGCAGGAGAAGGAATTGAAGGCGGCGCTGAAAGGCGTTGCCGGAAAAGACGTGGCGATCACCGTCACGGTAGATCCCTCGATCCTCAGCGGACTTGTCGTCAAGATGGGTTCGCGGCAGATCGATACATCGCTCAAAACCAAACTCGCTTCGCTCAAGCTTGCACTGAAAGAGGTCGGCTGATGGACATCCGCGCCGCGGAAATTTCCGCAATTCTCAAAGACCAGATCAAGAATTTCGGAAAGGAAGCCGAAGTTTCCGAAGTCGGACAGGTTTTGTCCGTCGGCGACGGCATTGCCCGCGTCTACGGCCTCGACAATGTTCAGGCCGGTGAAATGGTCGAATTCCCCGGCGGCATCCGCGGCATGGCGCTGAACCTTGAAGCCGACAATGTCGGCGTCGTGATTTTCGGCAATGACCGCGACATCAAGGAAGGCGACACCGTCAAGCGCACCGGCGCCATCGTTGACGTGCCGGTCGGTCCCGAACTGCTTGGCCGCGTCGTTGACGCGCTCGGCAATCCGATCGACGGCAAGGGTCCGATCAAGACCAAGAAGCGCGCCCGCGTTGACGTCAAGGCGCCCGGCATCATCCCGCGCAAGTCGGTGCACGAGCCGATGTCAACGGGCCTCAAGGCCATTGACGCGCTGATCCCGGTCGGCCGCGGCCAGCGCGAACTGGTCATCGGCGACCGCCAGACCGGCAAGACCGCCATCATCCTCGACGCCATCCTGAACCAGAAGCCGATCCATGACAGCGGCCCGGACAAGGAAAAGC
>JBATMU010000122.1:0-12020 GCA_049289995.1 Rhizobiaceae bacterium
GATGGTCGAGATTGACCAGATGCTCGCGCCAGAGATGGTCGAGCGTCTGCAGCACGACCGATTTTTCGACATAGGTCATGATTTCCGGCCCGAAGCGCCCGGCGCGGTCTGCGGCAGCCGAATCGGCCGCTTCGGTCAGGCGGGCATGGATGTCGTCTTCGGCAATGCCCTCCTCGGCCGCCCAGGCCTCGACCGGCAGGTCGAGATTGAGCGAGGCGCGCACGGCTTCCTTCAATCCCGCCACATCCCATTGTTCGGCATAGGCGTTTTCGGGAATGTGCTTGGCGACCAGATCGTCTATGACGTCGCCGCGCATGTCGGCAATGGTCTGCGAGAGATTGACGCCGTCCATCAGCTGCAGGCGCTGGTCAAACACCACCTTGCGCTGGTCATTCTGCACGTCGTCATATTTCAGAAGGTTCTTGCGGATGTCGAAATTGCGGGCCTCGACCTTTTTCTGGGCCTTTTCCAGCGCCTTGTTGATCCAGGGATGGATGATGGCTTCATCCTCCTTGAGGCCAAGCCGCTGCAGCATGCCGTCCATGCGCTCGGAGCCGAAAATGCGCATGAGATCGTCCTGCAGCGACAGGAAGAATTTCGAGCGGCCCGGATCGCCCTGACGGCCCGAACGGCCGCGCAGCTGGTTGTCGATGCGGCGGCTTTCATGACGCTCGGTGGCGAGCACGAACAGGCCGCCGGCAGCCAGCGCCTCCTCTTTCAGGCGCTGCACATCGGCGCGGATGGCCGCTTCTTTTTCGGCGCGCTCCGGACCGGCATGCATGTCGGCCAGTTCCTGGACGATGCGCATGTCGGCATTGCCGCCAAGCTGGATGTCGGTGCCGCGGCCGGCCATGTTGGTGGCGATGGTGATCATGCCGGGCTTGCCGGCCTGGGCGACAATCTGCGCCTCGCGCTCGTGGTGGCGGGCGTTGAGCACTTCAAAATCGGTAAAGCCTTCGGCACGCAGGCGCTCGGCCAGCTGCTCGGATTTTTCGATGGAGGTGGTGCCGACCAGCACCGGCTGCTTGCGGGCATAGGCTTCGCGGATTTCGCGGATGACGGCGCGCAGCTTTTCTTCCTGGGTGCGGTAGACTTCATCATCGTCGTCAATGCGGCGCACGGTGACGTTGGTCGGAATCTCGGCGACGTTGAGATTGTAGATATTGGCGAATTCCTCGGCCTCGGTCAGCGCCGTGCCGGTCATGCCCGCAAGTTTCTTGTACATGCGGAAATAGTTCTGGAAGGTGATGGAGGCCAGCGTCTGGTTTTCGGGCTGGATCTGCACGTGTTCCTTGGCTTCCAGCGCCTGGTGCAGGCCTTCCGAATAACGGCGGCCCGGCATCATGCGGCCGGTGAACTCGTCGATGATGACCACTTCATTGTCGCGGACGATGTAGTCCTTGTCGCGCTGGAACAGAGCATGGGCCTTCAGCGCATTGTTGACGTGATGGACGATGGCGACATTTTCGATGTCGTAGAGCGATTCACCCTTCAGCTGGCCTGCGGCGCGCAGAAGGTTCTCGACATTTTCGGTGCCTTCCTCGGTAAAATTCGAGGTGCGCTGCTTTTCGTCGATCTCGTAATCGGTCTTGCCAAGCTTGAGGATCAGCGCGTCAATGGTGTTATACAGCTCGGAACGGTCATCGAGCGGGCCGGAAATGATCAGCGGCGTGCGCGCTTCATCGACCAGGATCGAATCCACTTCGTCGACAATGGCGAAGTGGTGGCCGCGTTGCACCATCTGGGCGCGCTCATACTTCATGTTGTCGCGCAGATAATCGAAGCCGAGCTCATTGTTGGTGGCGTAGGTGATGTCGCAGGCATAGGCGTCGCGGCGCTCTTCGTCCGACAGGCCGTGCACGATTACGCCGACCGTCAGCCCAAGAAAATTATAGACCTTGGCCATCCACTCGGCGTCGCGCTTGGCGAGATAGTCGTTGACGGTGACAACATGGGCGCCCTTGCCCTCAAGCGCATTGAGATAGACGGGCAGGGTGGCGACCAGCGTCTTGCCCTCACCGGTGCGCATTTCGGCAATGTCGCCGTCATTGAGGATGATGCCGCCGATCAGCTGCACGTCGAACGGCCGCAGGCCGAGCGCCCGCTTGGCCGCTTCGCGCACCGTGGCGAAAGCCGGGACCAGAAGGTCATCGACGCTGGCGCCGGCAGCGAGTTCCTCGCGGAATTTTGCGGTGCGGGCTTTCAGCGCCTCGTCGGAAAGGGCTTCGAGTTCGGCTTCCAGCGCGCCGATTTCGGCGACTTTCGGCCGGAGCGCCTTGATGCGGCGGTCATTGGACGAGCCGAACAGTTTGCGGGCAATGCCGCCAAGGCTGAGCATGGACTTGCGCCTTTCACGTGGCGAAAACCGCGCCCGGCTTCCGCTGATTTCCGGCTGCAGGCCGGGGTTTTTCAAACAAAATGCGTCCGGAAAACGGTTCTGGACGCACGGTCGCAGGACAGATAAGAGGGGGGGTATGCGATGTCAACGTCGCAGCCGGATCATGTGCCGCGCACTTTTGCGCGAGCGGCGTCCCAAAGGGTCCGGAAATCCCGTTTCCCGCCCGGAGTGCGCCTGATGCCGAAGTATTTTCGCCTGTTGCCCCTGACTGCCGCCTTTTTGATGGGTTTTGCGCCAATTGCCGCCTTTTCGGCTGATGATGACGTGGTGGCGACCATCAACGGCATCCAGATCACCGAAGGCGAGTTGGTGATTGCCCAAAACGAGCTTGATTCGCAGTTCCAGAAGCTGCCGGATGACAAGAAGCGGGCGGCGGCGCTGTCGGCACTGTTCGAGATCAAGATGATGTCGGCGGAAGCTGCGGCCAAGGGCATCGACAAGGATCCGGCGACGGTGCGCAAGCTGAAATTCCTGCACGAACGGGCATTGCATTCGGCCTTCGTGGAAAGCCAATTGGTGGCCTCGCTCAGCGAGGAGGAAATCCGCGCCCGCTATGACAAGGAAATTGCCGCCCAGCCGCCGGTCAATGAAGTTCGCGCCAGCCACATACTGGTCAAGACCGAGGAAGAGGCGCTGGCCATCATCAAGCGGCTGGATGCGGGCGAGGATTTTGCGGCGCTCGCAAAGGAAAAATCCTCGGACGGTTCTGCGGCGGAAGGCGGCGATCTGGGCTATTTCGGTCCTGGCCGCATGGTGCCGGAGTTTGAAAAGGCGGCGTTCGAGCTCGAAGTCGGCGGCTACACCAAGGTGCCGGTGAAATCGCAGTTCGGCTTCCATGTCATCAAGGTTGTCGACAAGCGCATCCAGCAGCCGCCAGCCTATGAACAGGTCAAGGAGCAGATCCGCTCGGTCGTGCTGTCCGAAAAGTATTTCGCACTGGTCAAATCGCTGCGCGCCGCCGCCAAGGTCGAGGTCACCGACCCCGAGCTGAAGAAGGCGGTTGATGAAATTGAAGCCCAGAAATAAACCCTGACCGGGAGCCAGATCATGTCCTCCGCTGTTTCGCCGCTTGCGCCCAAAACCGTGCCCGTTCTGCCGCCGCTTGATGGCGTGCGGATTGCAACGGCGGAAGCCGGCATAAAGAAAGCCGGGCGGACCGATCTGCTGGTCATGGCCTTTGACAAGGGCACGGCAGTTGCGGGCGTTTTCACCAAGTCAAAATGCCCGTCTGCCCCGGTTGACCTGTGCCGGGCCAATCTGCCGGGCGGCAGCGCCCGGATGCTTGTGGTCAATTCGGGCAATGCAAATGCCTTCACCGGCAAAAAGGGCCGCCAAACCACCGACGCGACTGCCAGGGCCGCTGCAAAAGCCGGCGGCTGCAAGGCGGGCGAGGTGTTTCTGGCCTCAACCGGGGTAATCGGCGAGCCGCTTGATCCGGCCAAGTTCGTTCATCTGCTCGATGCGGCCGCCGAAAGGGCTGCGCCGGATGGCTGGGCTGCAGCCGGACGGGCGATCATGACCACAGACACCTATCCGAAATACGCCACCGCCAGCGCCGATCTTGGCGGGATTGCCGTGACCATCAACGGCATTGCCAAGGGTGCAGGCATGATTGCTCCCGACATGGCGACCATGTTGTCCTTTGTGGCGTCCGACGCGCCGATTTCAGCACCTGCCCTTCAGGCCATGCTGTCGGCGCTGACCAAGACCACGTTCAATGCCGTCACGGTGGATTCGGACATGTCGACCAGCGATACGCTGATGCTGTTTGCCACCGGCAAGGCAAAAAAGCGCGGCGCGCCGCAGATCACCGATCCGAAGGACAAGCGGCTGGCCGGGTTCCGCAAGGCGCTCGGGGCGGTTCTGGCTGATCTTGCCCGCCAGGTGGTGCGCGACGGCGAAGGCGCGCGCAAGGAAATCGAAGTTCAGGTGACCGGGGCTGTTTCTGCCGCTTCGGCCAAGAAGATTGCCTTGTCGATCGCCAATTCGCCGCTGGTGAAAACGGCCGTGGCTGGTGAAGACGCCAATTGGGGCCGCGTGGTCATGGCCGTCGGCAAGGCTGGCGAGCCGGCCGACCGCGACCGGCTCTCGGTGTGGTTCGGCGGGATCAGGGTGGCGCATGAGGGTGAGCGCGACCCGGACTATTCGGAAGCGGCGGCGAGTGCCGTGATGAAAAAGGACGAGATTTCCATCCGTGCCGATATCGGGCTTGGCAAGGGCAAGGCAACGGTGTGGACCTGTGACCTGACCAAGGACTATGTCGCCATCAACGGCGACTACCGCAGCTGACATGCCGTCTTTTTCCGATGTCCGGCGTCTGGAAGCCTCGGGGTTTCGCAATTGGCCGGCCTCGTCCGTGCATTTCGACGGAACCTGGGCGGTGCGGCTGACGGCTGGCCACAAGGCCAAGCGCCTGAATTCGGTCAATCCGCTGGACCCGGCCGATGTCGGCAATCTTGATGAGCGAATCGCCCGGATATCGCGCCGGTTTGATGCCTATGGAAGGCCGCTGGTGTTCCGCATCTCGCCGCTGGCGGGCGAAACCCTGAGCCGCCATCTCGATACGGAAGGCTGGCTGCATTTCTCCGAATCCCTGGTCATCACCGCCAACCTGGCCAGTATGGAGATCGACAATGCACGCGATCAGCTGCCGCTGCGCGATATCGGTCGCTTTCTTGATGGCGCCATGGCGGTGAGGAAGCTGGATGGTTCGGTTCGGGCGGGTCTTTCGGAAATCATCGGGGCAATCGGCGGCAATGCCGGGCTGTTTTTGACCGAAAGCGGCAATGCGCCGGTCGCCACGGCAATCTGCGTGCAGGATGGGGACTTGGCGGCGCTTTTTGAAGTCGCAACTGCCGCGACCGAGCGGCACAAAGGCCTTGGCCGCGCTGTCGTCAAGTCTGCACTGAAATGGGCCAAGCTGCGCGGCGCAAGCCGCGCCTGGGCACAGGTCGAGGCCGACAATGCACCGGCGCGGGCGCTCTACCGCTCTCTCGGCTTCGAAGATGCCTATTCCTATCATTACAGGACACCGGCATGACGGCCAAAGCACCCAAACTGCTCTTGGTCGCGGCCTGTGCACTGGTCGATGCGGACAGGCGCGTGCTGCTTTCGCAGCGCCCCGACGGCAAATCGCTGGCAGGTCTTTGGGAATTTCCCGGCGGCAAGGTCGAGCCGGGCGAAAATCCAGAGGATGCATTGGTGCGGGAATTGGCTGAAGAGCTTGGCATTTCGGTCAAGCCGGCCTGTTTGGCGCCGTTGACCTTTGCCAGTCATGCCTATGAGGGCTTTCACCTGTTGATGCCGCTCTATGTCTGCCGGCGCTTTGAAGGGCAGCCAAAGCCGCTTGAAGGCCAGACGCTGAAATGGGTCAGGCCGAAGGACATGCGCGACTATCCGATGCCGCCCGCAGATGCGCCGCTCATCCCGTTCCTGATCGATCTGATCTGAAATGCGACAGCGGCATATGGCCGCCGCAGCGTTAATTGAACCTTCAACAAAACATGCAAATTGTAATCAAACCGGCTGCGCGAATGCGGCTGGCCTGTACAATGGCGGAGTGCATCGCATGCTTTCGGATCACGAGTGGGACATCATCAGGGCGCTGAAAAACGTTCGCTCGGGAACGAATGGCGCTGGCGCATTGCGGATTGTATTGTTGGGCGGCATGGCCGCCGCAGTGCTGGCCATTCTTGCGGTGCCTTACATTGACAGTGAAGTGCGTGCGCGGGTTGCCGGCTATCAGGGCGGCGGCGAGGTTGACACCATGACCACAAGTTCAACCCGGCGCGGAGGCAATTACACGATCCGCCGCAGCGTGCTGCAGGCCAATCCGAATTCGGTTTGCATCATAGGCGAGGGTGGCGGCCGGTCCGGCGCTTGCGAGTAGTAAAGTCTTTACCATGAGGCGAAGACGGGTGTGCGCTGCACCTTGGGCCGCCTCACGCATTAACCTTTTTTAACAGCTCGGGCGCATTGTCGCCAAAAGAGCGGAGAGTTCCATGAACGCCTTCAAGCGCTTCATTCACGACCAGAGCGGTGCAACCGCCATCGAATATGGACTGATTGCAGGTCTGATTGCCTTGGCCATTGTGACTGGCGTTTCCGCCGTCGGGACCTCGATCAACACCATTCTCTACGGCGATGACGGCGAATTCCGCCGCATTTTCGGGATGGAGTAAAGTCCGGGCAACCGGATTTTCAGGCCTATCCGCCTGATTTTGATCAGGCTTGTTCCCTTTCGATGCCGAGCCGTTGCCGAGCTCGGCCAGCTCCGGCCGATATCATGCGGTCAGCGATGATCGCTATGAAAGCCACCGCAAGACCTGCGACCATTCCCCGGCCGGGGTCCCCCTTTGTCAGGGCGATGTAGACCTCTTGACCAAGGTCCCGCGTGCCGACCAGCGCGGTGATCACCAGCATCGACAATGCGAACATGATCGTTTGGTTGAGCCCTAGCAGAAGTTCGGGGAGGGCAAGTTTCAACTTGATCCGCATGAGCAATTGGCGGTTTGTGCATCCCATTGCACGGCCAGCCTCAACAAGGTGTGGATCAATATTGCGTATGCCCAGTGCCGTGTAGCGTATGGCGGGGGCTATGGCATAGGCGACAACCGCAATCATTGCCGTAAAATCGCCCACCCTGAACAGCATCACCGCCGGCATCAAGTAAACGAAAGAGGGAAGCGTCTGGACCGTATCGACCGCCGCTTCGACCCAGCGCCAGAGCCCCGGCCGCTCGGCCGCGACAATGCCAATCGGCATTCCGATCAGCATGGCGACGATCGTGGATATTCCACAAAGATAGACGGTGACTGTTGCTTTCTCCCATTGGCCGGTGGCCGCAATCGAGACTGACAACGCAAGTGAGAGCACTGCGAGGCGCATGCCGCCGAGGCTCCACCCGGCAAGGGTCAAAAGGCCCGTAACGCCCAGCCATGGAAAGCTGCCGAGCAGCCGCTTGAAAGGGATGAGGACATTGAGCAGGAGGCCATTCTTCAATGATTCCAGCGCATCGAAAAAATTGACGTTGATCCACTCAACAACCGACGACCAGAAAGTTCCGGTGGAGAGTTGCAGGTTTTCCGGAAATGTCTGGAAAAATGGCGCGGCCAGGCCGGCAATTCCACTCGCGGCGACAATCGCGATGACCGAAACCACATAGGGATGACGGGACAACAAGCCCGTCTTTTCGTTTTGCTCCGGCTGCTTGCGGGCCATGGCTTGGCTCAACCGGTCCAACACGACGGCAAGCGCCACAATCGCAATACCCGCTTCCAGACCTGCGCCGAAATCCAACCGGCGAAGTGCGGCCAGCACATCATAGCCCAACCCGCCGGCGCCAATCATGGCGGCGATGATCACCATGTTGAGAGACAACATGATCACCTGATTGACACCGACCATCAGGGAATCCTTGGCGCTTGGGATCATCACGCGCCAGGTGATCTGCGATCTTGTGCATCCAACCATGTTGCCCAGTTCGAGAATTTCGTGGGGCACGCGCTGCAGGGCCAATGAAGTGATGCGCGTCATTGGCGGCATTGCGTAAATGAGGGTGGCAACCACTGCTGCGGTCGGGCCAAAGCCAAACAGGATCAGGACAGGCACCAGATAGGCAAAGACCGGAATGGTCTGCATAAGATCGAGAACCGGCCGTATCATGCGTTCAAAAACCGGGTGGCGCCAGGCGACGATGCCGAGAAGCAGCCCGCCGACGACCCCGAGCGGAACGGCCACGAGAATGGATGCAAGCGTTATCATCGCGCTGTCCCATTGGCCGAAGGCTGCAATATAAAGCAGGCAGCCAGCTACCAGCAGCGCCAGCCGGATACCGCCGGCATGCAGGCCGAGCAGTGCAAAAGCCGAAATGACGCCAATCCATGAGACGGGCGGAAGCCATTGCACTGCCTGGGACCCCCTGCCGGACATCAAGCCGGTGGACAAGAGGCCCATCACCAAGCGGTAGGGCGCGTCGATGACTGTGGAGATGAACCGGGTCAGTTCCCGAAAAGTGAATACGCCAAAACTTGCGTCATTGAGCAGCCATTTTGTGAACCGGGTGATCCAATCCGCTACGGGGATGATGAGTTCGGCTGGATATTTGAAAGCCCATGGTGCCAAATCCTGCCCGAACTGCCACAACAGAATAAATACGGTCAGCGCGGCTGGCCAGACCAGCCTGCCGGCGAATGCCCTCGCGCGGCCAACAGGATGGGGGAAACCGCCCGCCATGCTCATCCCTGCATAAGGATATCAACGACATCCTTGCGATGGAGTTGGCCAACAATGTCACCGTGCTGCGAGACAACGCCAACCGCGTCGGCTCCACCGACAAAGGCAGTTGCGGCGTCGCTGATGGACATGCGTTCATTGACGGCAGGTTGAGGCTGCTTGCCAGCTGCGGCAGTGTCCGCTCCAGAAGCCGCCGGTTTCATCAGTGATCCGGCCCGCACGACTTTGGCCCTTGGCACACCGCGGGTAAATTCGCGGACATAACCGGTCGCCGGGTTAAGCACGATATCTTCCGGCGTCCCGCACTGGACGATAGCGCCGTTCTTCATGATGGCGATCCGGTCACCGAGGCGGATCGCTTCGTCAAAATCGTGCGTGATGAAAACGATGGTCTTCCTGAGCACTGATTGGAGGCGGATGAACTCATCCTGCATCTCGCGCCGGATCAACGGATCGAGCGCGGAGAAAGGTTCGTCCAGAAACCACAATTCAGGTTCCACGGCGAGCGAGCGCGCAATGCCGACACGCTGTTGCTGCCCGCCGGACAATTGCCGCGGATAGGCTTCTTCGCGGCCGGAAAGTCCCACAAGAGCCACCATTTCGCGGGCCCTATTTTCGCGGGCCTTGCGATCAATGCCCTGGATTTGCAAAGGGAAAGCAACGTTTTCGAGGACGTTCAGATGGGGCAGCAGCGCAAAATGCTGGAATACCATGCCCATCTTGTGGCGCCGGATTTCAATCATCTGCGCATCCCCGGCAGCCAGCAGATTTTCGCCGTTGAAAAGGATTTCGCCTGCGGTCGGCTCTATCAGCCGCGAAAGGCATCGTACAAGCGTGGACTTGCCCGAACCGGATAGTCCCATGATGACGAATATCTCGCCCTCGCGGACTTCCAGATTGACTTGGCGAACGGCACAAACCAGCCCGGCTTTTGCAATCACATCGGCATCAGGCCTGCCGCCTGCGGCCTGAAGCGTTTCCAGGGCATTGGCCCCAAACACCTTCCAGACATCACGGCAGACCAGTTTGGCATTTGCAGCGTTCATGGAATTGTCGTTTCGCCTGTTGCCGGAAACGGGCGCTTTCGCTTGAAAGCGCCCGCATTTTCAAGATTGCATCGCAATTTTTGGCAAAAAGGCCGGCCTACTTGCCGATCCAGCCTTTCCAGCGGCCTTCGTTGGCTGCAATCCAATCGCCGACGACAGCGTCGACGGTTTTGCCGTCAAGATCCACCGAAGTTATCATCGCGCCCATTTCGGCGTTGTCGACAGTGAAGGCAGTCACGGCCTTGTGCGCTCCTGGCCATTTGTCCTTCAGGCCTGCCCAGCCGACCTTCCAAATTTCGCCAAACGGTTTTCCGCAATCATAGGCCATGCCCGCATTGGTGCCCCAAGCCGGATCCTTGTAACATTCAGGCGTATATTCGGGGAATGCCACCCATTCGCCTTCATATTTTGCGGGCGCCCAATGCGGTGCGTAAATCCACAGCATGATGGGGGCCTTGCGCTGGTAGGCGCTTTCCAGTTCGGCAAACAGTGCGGCGTCCGTGCCGGCATGAATGACTTCAAATGGCAGGCCAAGCGCCTGGACGCGTTCATCGTCAAACCCGCCCCATGTCACCGGACCGCCAAGATAGCGGCCTTTTGGGGCGGTCTCCGCAATCGCGAATGCTTCCGCACAGGCGGGGTCCTTGAGCGCCTCCCAGTTTGGAAGGCCGGGGCACTTTTCCTTCATGTAGGATGGATACCACCATTCTTCCTTGGCTTTCATGCCGGTTGGCCCGAAAACCTCCACTTTGCCGGTAGCCGTTGCGGCATCCATTGCTTCGCGTCCGGTCGTCTCCCACATTTCCATCGCAACATGGAGATCGCCGGTTTCAAGACCGGCAAACTGCGCGAGATAGTCCGCCTGGACATATTCGATGTTGTAGCCTGCCTTTTTCAGCACTTCGCCCATGATCTTGGTGGTCAGCAATTGACCGGTCCAATCATGCAGCGTGAGCTTGATCGGGTCGGACGATTCCTGGGCAAAAAGGCTTCCGGCGCTCGTGGCAAGTGCCAAAAAAGCGGCCGCAGTCACCGAGACTGAACGTCTGGCAGTGGGACTTTTTCTGATCATTTTGGACTCCTTGCGCAGGCATTTGGCCGGTTGAACAATGGGCACGGGCTGCGCCTCCCTTCCTTGCCAGGCGTGTCAAACGCCTGTCACGGATAGCCCTGCCATGATTTACATTCGGGAATTCCATGGCTGTCAACTGCGGGCTTTGCCTTGCGGCGCCGATATCCCAGCGCGGACCTGCGCGGGCAGACATCTGTGCCAGCTTCGTCAAAACCGGCAGGTGTGCTTCCGGCAAGGGATTCATCTGCTGCCACCAATTGCCGTGGCTGTTCTTGCAGCGTCGAAGGGCAGCGCAATATGAAGCGCAACGGAATCTATAGCCCTTCCAGAGCTGATTTCAGTGAATGGGTGGCCGAGCCGCGCGCTTTGGGTTTTTGCTGCGATTCATGCGGCGCCCAGCCCGACAGCCAGACCCAATTGAAAGTGGCCCGCATTTTACCGTCCGGATCGGCAAAATGCGTGCGGTAATGGCTTTCGGCCTTTTCAAAAAGTGAGCGGCTCGCCATGCCGCGCGGCCGCGATGCGAGCGAACTGGATTCACCCATGGCGCGAAGGTCGGCCATCAGGCTCCGCAATGTGCGGTAACGCACGACAACGGTTTCCTGGTCGGCGACGGGCAGGGCGAAGCCGGCGCGCTGCAGAAGTGCGCCGGCATCGCGCAGGTCCATGAATGGCAGCACCCGCGCATGGGCGGAACCTGACTCTGCTTCGGCGGCAAGCAAGCTCTCGCGCAATTCGGCAAGCGTTCCGGCGGATGGGATGGCGGCAAGAAACAGGCCGTCTGGCCGCAGCGACTGGCGAACCTGATGCAGAAAGCCCGGCAGGTCATCGACGGCGTGCAGATTGAGCAGCGCGATGATCAGGTCAGCGCTTTGCGGGGCGAGGGGCACAATGCCAAAAGGCGCCAATGCACCGGGTCCGCCTTTGAGAAATGCCGCGTCTGCCTCGACCCGCAGCGGTTGCGCGCAGGTGCCGGAAGCGGTCATGGCATCGCTCGCGTGACCGGAAAAGCCGAACAGGCTGACGGGACTTTCAAAGCGCCGCTTGACGAGGCTGAGCCGGAATTCAAGTTCGTCTGCGGCGCGTTCGGCCAGGAATTCCGCTGGTCCGGATGCCGAAGCCCGGCGTTTGGCGGCCAGATAACGCGGAATGTCGGTGAGGGCGTCCATGTCCGGGTTCAAACCATGAAACCCATTGCCGCGTCCACTGTCATTTGAATAAACTGGGCGTTGCAGGCTGGCGGGGAATGCAGCCATTTGCGGGAGGCTGA
>JBATMU010000123.1:0-12407 GCA_049289995.1 Rhizobiaceae bacterium
GCTGAACAGGGGTCAGCGGATGATCGAAAATAACCAGGCTGGCATCGTTTTCACGGACGGATTCGGCGATTTCTTCGATCTTGCCGGTGCCGATCAGCGTTGCCGGGCGCGGCTGGCCGACCATGACGATCTGGCTGGCGACGGGATCGAGATTGATGGCGCGGGCGAGGCCCAGCGCTTCCTCGAAGCGTGCTTCCGGCGTGCGCGGCATGCGCGCGCCATCGACACCTTCGCCGGCATGGGCCGCAGCGCGCGCCTCGCGCTTCATGACCGGCACAATGACGACGGCGCGTTCGCCTTGCGGTTCGCCGCTCAAGTGCGGCTGCTCCGTCGCGCCAGATCAGGCAAGCGGTTCTTCGCCTTCAAACATCTGCACCGGCTGGCTCGGCATGATGGTCGAGATCGCATGCTTGTAGACAAGCTGCGAATGGCCATCGCGGCGCAGAAGGACACAGAAATTGTCAAAAGAGGTGACAACACCCGTCAGCTTGACGCCGTTGATAAGGAAAATCGTGAGGGGATTCTTGCTCTTGCGGACCGAATTGAGAAAAAGGTCCTGCAGATTTTGCGTGCGTTCCGCCATTGTTTTTGTTCCGCCTGTCGAGTGCCGGCATGCATTTCCGCAATTTTAAGCGGACCCGTCAAGAAGGCCGCAACACGTTTGCAAAAATACAAGTTCCGCGCGAGATCAGAAATTGTCCCTTGATACTTGCGGTTATCAGGCTTGGGTCTTTTCCGCAACGTCAAAAAAGGCGCGGCGAAGAGCGAGCGCCACACCGCCGGGATGACCATTGGCCACAGGTGCGCCGTCAATGGCCACAATGGGCATGACCAGCGTGGTCGCCGCCGTTATGAAGGCTTCGCGGGCCGCTTTCGCCTCTTCGACCGTGAAGCCGCGCTCTTCGATTGTCATGCCGAGTTTGGCCGCGACTTCGAAAACCGTGGTGCGGGTGACGCCGCGCAAAATGCCGTGTTCGGCCGGCCGGGTGACCAGCACGCCATCGCGTGTGACAATCCATGCATTGGTTGCGGCGCCTTCCTTGACGGTGCCGTCAGCATCGACAAACCAGGCTTCCTGGGCGCCCTTTTCCTTGGCCTGCTGGCGCGCCAGCACATTGGGCAGGAGGCCGACTGTCTTGATATCAACGCGGTCCCAGCGGTTTTCTGGAACAGTGATGACCTTCATTCCGGCCTCGGCCTTGGCATTGCCGGCTTCCGGGCTGGTGCGCTTGGCAGTGACAACCAGCGCCGGGCGAACCGAAGCAGACGGGAACACGTGATCGCGCGGGGCCACGCCGCGCGTGACCTGCAGATAGATCATGCCGTTGAAAACACGGTTGGCGCGTATGACTTCGCGCAGCACGATGACCAAGGGCGCGCGGCCCATGGGCCAAGCCATGGACAGTTCGGCAAGCGAACGGCCAAGCCGGTCAAGGTGGCGCGTCATGTCCATGATCTGGCCGCGCGCCACTTCGCAGACTTCATAAACGCCGTCTGCGAACTGATAGCCGCGGTCCTCGATATGGACCAAAGCTTTGTCATGGCGCACGTAACGGCCGTTCACATAAGCGATGCGAAGCATGCGCGACTCCTGGCAATGATATTCAAACGTGATTTGCAGCTAAACGAAGCGGCAACAATCCGCAACGGCACTTAAACGCCAAGCGACTTGAGCTTGCGGTGAAGGGCCGAGCGCTCCATGCCGATGAATTCGGCCGTGCGCGAAATATTGCCGCCAAACCGGTTGATCTGGGCAATCAGATATTCCTTCTCGAACATTTCGCGGGCTTCGCGCAGCGGCAAGCCCATGATGTGCTGATCGGACTGGGTTGGCGCGCGCGGCATGACATCACCGATTTCCGCCGGCAAAAGGTCAGCAGTGACCGGAGAATCCGGATCATCGCTGCGCGCCAGGATCAACAGTCTTTCAATGTTGTTGCGAAGCTGGCGGACATTTCCGGGCCAATTGTGCGCTTGCAGAACCGCCATGGCGTCATCGGCAATGCGGCGCGGCTTGATGCCTGCCTGGGCGGCGATCTGCTGCATGAAATGCTCGACGAGGGCGGGGATGTCATCTCGCCGTTCCGACAATGGCGGCACGACAACTGGAACCACGGCCAGCCGGTGGTAAAGCTCTTCGCGAAAGCGGCCTTCCGCGATCATCGCTTCGAGATTTTGCGCGGTTGACGCAATGATCCGCACATCGACCTGCACGCGCTTGGCGCCGCCAACGCGCTCGAATTTCTGATCGGTCAGCACGCGAAGGATCTTGTTCTGCGTCTCGCGCGGCATGTCAGCCACTTCATCGAGATAGAGAATGCCGCCATGGGCTTCCTCCAGCGCGCCGACCTTGCGCTCGACGCCGTTCTGTTCGGCACCGAACAGCTCGATCTCCATGCGCTCGGGCGTGATGGTGGCAGCATTCAATGACACGAACGGCCCGCCTGCCCGGCTTGACTGGGCATGAATGGCGCGGGCCGCCATTTCCTTGCCGGAGCCGGACGGGCCCAGAATCAGAATGCGGCTGTTGGTCGGCGCGACGCGGTCAATGGTCTGCCGCAGATGGTTCATGGCCATGGACGTTCCGATGAAACCGGGCGCTTCACCCGAACGCCGCTTCAACTCGGAGACTTCCTTCTTCAGCTTCGACGTTTCCAGCGCGCGCTCGGCGATCAGGATCAGCCTGTCGGATTTGAAGGGTTTTTCGATGAAGTCATAGGCCCCGCGCCTTATGGCCGCGACCGCCGTTTCGATGGTGCCATGGCCTGAAATCATCACGACCGGCAATTCCGGGTGCTGCGCCCTGATCTCTTCGAGCAGTTCCAGCCCGTCAAGCCGGGATCCCTGCAGCCAGATATCGAGGAAGACCAGACGTGGCTGCCGGTCGGCAATGGCTTGAAGCGCAGAATCGGCATCACGCGCCGTCCGTGTTTCATGGCCTTCATCGGAAAGGATGCCGGCAACCAGTTCGCGGATGTCTTCTTCGTCGTCGATGATGAGAATATCAGATGCCATGATGCACTTCTTCTTTTTGTTGCTGGCCCGGAGCCGCAACAGGCGCGGCGGCAGGCAGGATAACGCGGATCATCGCTCCACGGCCGCCATGGAAATCCGGCGGCGCGTCATGAAGTTCAAGCGAGCCGCCATGATCCTCAATGATCTTCTTGACGATGGCGAGGCCGAGGCCAGTGCCTTTTTCGCGGGTGGTCATATAGGGTTCGAGCAGCCGCGCACGGTTTTCGCGCGGCAGGCCGCGGCCATTGTCCATCACGCTGATGCGGTAGGTCTTTCCTTCGCGCTGAACGCTGATTTTGATGTGACCATTTTCACCCGCTGTATTATCTTTCGTTTCAATGGCTTCTGCAGCATTCTTTATGATGTTTCCGAACGCTTGCGCCAAAAGCCGCGTGTCATAGGTGCCCATCAGGGGATCTTTGCCAAAGTCCCGCTCGACATTCATGTCGTGGCGGCTGACCTCGACAAGGAACGAAGCTTCGCGCAGCGCATCGCGCAGATCGACCATTTCCATCGCCGGTTTCGGCATGCGGGCGAAGGCGGAAAATTCATCGACCATGCGGCCAATGTCGCCGACTTGCCGGATGATGGTATCAGTGCATTGATCGAACACCTCGCGGTCCTCGGTGATGACTTTGCCATAACGGCGGCGAATGCGCTCGGCCGCAAGCTGGATCGGCGTCAGCGGATTTTTGATTTCATGGGCAATGCGCCGGGCGACATCCGCCCAGGCGGACGACCGTTGCGCCACGACAAGATCGGTAATGTCGTCAATTGTGACCACATACGAATGCGCGTCCGACATTTCGTCAGCGGCTTCGACCGTTACCTGAACATTGTACGTGCGTTCAGCCCCTGCCCGATAGAATGTCACCTGCTCGCGATAGGCTTCCCGCCCGGTCGAACGGGTCATTTCAAAAACCTGGCCGACATGCGGCAACAGCGCGGACAGGGATTGGCCGATAACCGGCTTGCCACCAAGCGAAAGCATGGCCTCGGCCGACCGGTTGACGATGGTAATCGTGCCATCGGCATCAACACCGATAACGCCCGCAGTCACGCCGGACAGCACAGCCTCGGAAAACCGCCGGCGCTCGTCTATCTGGTCCTTGGCCGACAGGATTTCGTTGCGCTGGCTTTTCAGCTGCGAAATCATCTGGTTGAACGTGTCGCCCAGCGAGGCCACATCGCCATCGGACATGCGCACCGGCACCGCGACATCAAGATTGCCTGTAGCCACTTCGCCTGCCGCGCCGATCAACTGGCGGATCGGCCGGACAAGTCTGTCGGCAACTGCAATGCCTGTCCAGATGGCCGACAACACAACCACCAGCGTCATGCCCAGATAGAGCAACGCAAAAGCGATCTGGGTCGTAGTCCGGCTGGCCTCAAGCCCTTGATATTCATTGGAATTGGTAGTGACGATCTGCCGGGCGCGGATCACTTCCGGATCAACCAGCCGGATCGTGTAAAGATAGGAATCGCGGATATCGCGCAGCTTGACGATGGAACCAATGATGTTGCGGATGCGCGGCTCGATCAGGACCGGAAGCCCGTCAGCGGCCTGTTTCACCGCTTCGATCGGCGGCTCAGGCAGTTCAAAATCCACGCCGGTGTCGGCAGCAATTGTGACTTTGCCTTCGGCGTCAATCAAGGCGGCGTGCGAAAGCGCCCTGCCCTTGGCCTGCTCGGTCATCAGTTCGCGGAAGCCGCCGCGGTCAAGGCTATAAAGCGTGCGGGCCTGATCAAGGTCATTGGCCATGGACAACGTGGTGCCCTGAAGATTACGGGCATTTTCGAGCACATAGGCCTCGGCGATGGACAGTGACGACTGGATGATGGACTTGGTTCGCAGCTCAAACCACCGGTCGAGCCCGACATCAAGCGTGATCGAGGCCACAATGGCCACCGCAATGGCGGGCGCTGCGGCCACAAGCGAAAACATGGTGACAATGCGCACATGCAGGCGCGCCGCCGCCTTGCCGAACCGCCTTGCCGACAGGATGCGATGCACTTCGCGGGCAATCAAACCGGCCAGAAACAGGATCAGCGCGGCGTTGACCGCAATCAAGGCCAATGCCACGCCCTCGGTCGGCAGGATCGGCGTCAGGCCGGTCAGGATGGCGAACGAAAGCACCGCTGACAACAACGAGCCGACCACGGCAACGATGCCGGGCGTGGCCAGCAGGCGCCGGTTTTCTGCCGGTATGTCCTGGCTGCTGAACAGCCGGCTGACGGGGTTGTCGGCCATGAATGGCATGGGAATCCGTTTTCAGACTGCGTGGCAATCATGCAACGCAATGTGGCGGTTTTGCAACAACCTTTACTGAAGACTCACACGTTGCGTGAGGACCGGTAAACGTTGACGCCGAGTTCCCTGATCTTCTTGCGCAATGTGTTGCGATTAAGGCCCAATAGCTCGGCGGCCTTTATCTGGTTGCCGCGCGTGGCCGTAAGGCTTGCCAGAATGAGCGGATATTCGACCTCGGCCAGAAGGCGGTCATGCAGGCCGGGCGGCGGCAGGCCATCGCCAAAGGAAGCAAAATAGCGCTGCAAATGGCTCTCAACCGCTTGCCCAACCGACTGGTTGTCGCTGCCGAGCGCGCCATCGGGCATGCCGCCGGCCTGTATGCCGGCCCGCAATTCGGCCTCGATGATCTCGCCGGTGATCTCGTCCTGCGGATATAGCGCCGCCAGCCGCCGGATCAGGTTCTCCAGTTCGCGCACATTGCCTGGCCAGGCATAGCGCTTCATCATGTCTATGCCTGCCTGGGCGATCCGCTTGGCCGGCAGGCCCTCTTTTTCGCCCAGCTTGAAAAAGTGGCGAACCAGATCAGGAATGTCTTCCGAGCGTTCACGCAGGCCCGGCAGGCGCAATGGCACGACGTTGAGGCGATAAAACAGGTCTTCGCGGAACAGGCCCTGATTGATGGCGGCGCGCAGATCCTTGTTGGTGGCCGCCACTATCCGCACATTGGTCTTGATGGGCGTGCGTCCGCCAACCGTGGTGTATTCGCCCTGCTGGAGCACGCGCAGAAGGCGGGTCTGCGCATCCATTGGCATGTCGCCGATCTCGTCGAGAAACAGCGTGCCGCCCTCGGCCTGTTCAAAGCGCCCGGCAGAGCGGTTTTGCGCGCCGGTGAATGCGCCGCGCTCATGTCCGAAAAGTTCCGATTCGATGAGGTCGCGCGGAATTGCGGCCATGTTGATGGCCACGAACGGCCCGCTCTTGCGGCGGCCGAATTCATGCAGGGCGCGCGCCACCAATTCCTTGCCGGTGCCCGATTCACCAGAGATCATCACGGTCAGGTCAGTCTGCATCATCCGCGCCAGCAGGCGGTAGATATCCTGCATGGCGGCCGAACGGCCAACCAATGGCATTGTTTCAGGCTGGTCCTCCGCAATGCGGACGCCGGATGCGGATTTGGGTTCGGCCAGGGCGCGGTTGACGATGGTCAAAAGCTCGGTGAGGTCGAACGGCTTCGGCAGATATTCATATGCGCCCTTTTCGGAGGCGCGAATGGCAGTCATGAACGTGTTCTGCGCGCTCATGACGATGACCGGCAATTCCGGCCGCGCCTTCTTGATGCGCGGCAGCATGTCAAAGGCGTTTTCGTCGGGCATCACAACATCGGTGATGACCAGATCGCCATCGCCGGCGGCAATCCAGCGCCACAGGGTGGCGGCATTGGAGGTGATGCGCACCTCATGGCCGGCCCGCGACAGCGCCTGATTGAGCACAGTGCGGATGGCGGCATCATCATCAGCGACAAGGATCTGGCCGCGAACGCTCATTGTTGAAACTCCCGGGCTTCTTCCTGTTCGCCGATGGCATTGCGCCAGGCTGGCATGAGAATGCGAAACGTGGTGCCGCGTGGAGACGAGTCACATTCAATGACCCCGCCATGCTCGCCGACAAGTTTGGCAACCAGCGCCAAGCCAAGGCCTGATCCATTTGTCTTGGTGGTGATGAACGGATCAAAAAGGATCGGCTGAATGTCTTCGGGCACGCCGGGTCCGTTGTCATGCACGCAGAATTCAAGCGGCAGGGAGACGCGATCCTGGCTGCCGGGCACCGACAGGCGGATGCCGGGCCGGAAAGCGGTCGAAAGGGTGATCTCGCCGGAACTGTTGTTGCCGATGGCTTCGGCGGCGTTCTTCACCAGATTGAGGAAAATCTGGATCAGCTGGCCGCGATTGCCGTGAACGGCAGGCAGCGACGGGTCATAGTCCTCGGAAATCCTGATATTCTGGGCAAACCCATTGCGGGCAATGGCTTTGACGTGATCAAGCACGATGTGGATGTTGACCGGGCTGCGCTCCAACGGACGGTCATCGGAAAACACTTCCATGCGGTCCACCAGAGAGACGATACGGTCGGTTTCGTCGGTGATCAGCCGGGTCAGCGCCCGGTCTTCGTCGGAAGCCGCCAATTCCAGCAATTGGGCGGCGCCGCGAATGCCCGACAACGGGTTCTTGATTTCATGGGCGAGCATGGCGGCAAGCCCGGTGACCGAACGCGCTGCACCGCGATGGGTCATCTGGCGGTCGATCTTGTCGGCCATCGACCGCTCCTGCAGGAGCACGACAACAGCGCCCGGCATTTCGGCGGCTGGCGAACAATAGACGTCGACAATCTTTTCCTGACCAATGCGCGGCGAGGAAACGTCCACGCGGTATTCGTTGACCGGCGAACGGCGCTCGCGCACCTGTTCCACCAGGGTCAGAACCGGGCTGCCGAACGGCAGGAAGACCGAAAGCGGATGTCGGGCGAGATAGGCGGCGCTGGAACGGAAAAACGATTCGGCTTCCGAATTGGCGAAAGCGATCAAGCCCTCCGGCGAGATCATGATGACCGGATGGCGGAGCGTGTTGAGCACGACCTGGGCAATTGGCGGCAATGAAGTGCTCATGCCGCCAAATCCCCGCGACAGGCCAAGGCTTCGGTCAAAAGGATGCGCACCTGTGCCGGGTCGAATGTACCTGTCACAGCGCGGCGGAGCGAGGCACGCACAAAAGGTGCGTGGCGGTCCAGATACCAGCCGAGATGCTTTCGGGCATGGCGCAGGCCGCGCTCCACACCATAATGGCCGAGCATGGCATCGTAATGGGCGATGACGTACTGCGCCAAATCTGCCGGAGTCCTTGAGCGGCCGTCGGCGATTTCACCCGGCAGCCAGGGCTGGCCATAGGCGGCGCGGCCAATCATGACGGCATCCGCGCCGGTTTGGGCAAGGCAGGCTTCTGCAGCGGCGGCGCTGTCAATGTCGCCGTTGGCGACCAACGGAACCGAAATGGCAGCCTTTACTTCGGCAATGGCCGCCCAATCCGCCTTGCCTTCATAAAACTGGCAGCGGGTGCGGCCATGCACCGTAATCATTTGCACACCCGCCTGCTCGGCGCGGCGGGCAAGTTCGGGCGCATTGCGCATGCCGTCATCCCAGCCTAGCCGCATTTTCAGGGTGACCGGGACGGCAACCGCGCCAACCACCGCATCAATCAGCGTCAAGGCATGATCGAGGTCGCGCATCAGCGCCGAGCCGGAATAGCCGCCTGTCACCTTCTTTGCCGGGCAACCCATGTTGATATCAATGATGTCCGCGCCCTCGCCTTCAGCGATGCGCGCCGCTTCGTGCATGGCCTCTGCTTGGCGCCCGGCAAGTTGGACCATGTGGACGGCAGACCCGGTCTTGCGCAGGCGCAAGCCCGATTCGGCACGTGCTTTGGCGAGCTCGCCGCTGGCGACCATTTCGGAAACCGTCAGGCCGGCGCCATGGCTTTCAGCCAATTTGCGGAACGGCTCATCGGTCACGCCCGACATGGGCGCCAAAAAGACGCGGTTCGGGACGGCAACCGAGCCAATCTGCAGGGGCTGCGCCAGACTATGGGAAGGAATTATGCTCATTAATTAGCCAATGTTCATAGTTGCGTATTTCTTAGCCAATCGTTTGCAGCTGTGCAATGGGCAAACCGCCGCTTTGCGTTGCTGCCCCCTTCCCGTTAGAAAAGCGGCATGAGCATGATTGCATTTGTCATTGTCGCCGCAGGACGCGGCGAGCGGGCCGGACAGTCGTCCGAAGGGCCCAAGCAATTCCGCCGCATCGGCGGCAGGGCGGTGATTGCCCGCACCCTCGAGACCGTTCTGTCCTGGCCGCAAACCAGAAAAGTGGCGGTTGCGCTGCATGCCGATGATGGCGCGCTGTTTGCGGATGCCGTTCTGAATGCGGATTCGCGGCTGTTGATTGTGAACGGAGGCGCGACCCGGCAGGCTTCGGTGCTCAATGCGCTGCGGGCGCTGGCGCCGTTCAAGCCGGACCATGTGTTCATTCATGACGGCGTGCGGCCCTTTGCCGGTCATGACCTTTTCAACCGCATTGCCGAACGCCTTGACGGCAAGACAGGCGTGCTGCCCGCCCTGCCCGTCACCGATACGCTGAAGCGCGGCGCAAGCGGGTTTGTCGCGGGTACAGTCGACCGCAGCGGACTTTATGCTGCGCAGACCCCGCAGGCCTTTCCGTTTGCCGCGATATTGGCGGCTCATGAAAAGGCGGCGGGGCTTGGCGATTTCACAGATGATGCGGCGATTGCAGAATTGGCGGCCATGCCGGTGGTGTTGTGTGACGGCGCGGCGGACAATGTGAAACTTACCCTGGCCCGCGACATCGCGTTGGCCGATGAAAGGCTTGCGAAGATGCAGCTTCCCGATGTGCGCACCGGCAATGGCTATGACGTGCATGCATTTGAACCTGGCAACCATGTCACCCTGTGCGGCGTGAAGATCTCACATGACAAGGCGCTGTCGGGCCACTCGGATGCCGATGTGGGGCTGCATGCGCTGACCGATGCGCTGCTCGCCACCTGCGGGGCGGGCGATATCGGTGACCATTTTCCGCCGTCCGATCCGCAATGGCGGGGGGCATCCTCCCATCTGTTCGTGCGCCATGCCGTTGGCATTGTCCGGGCGGCTGGCGGGCGGATCGCCAATGCCGATGTGACACTGATTTCGGAAGCGCCGAAAATCGCCCCGCACCGGCAAGCCATGGTCCAAGCCCTGGCGGACATGCTCGGCATTTCGGCGGACCGCTGTTCGGTCAAGGCGACCACCAATGAGAGCCTCGGCTTTGTCGGCCGTCGCGAAGGCATTGCTGCTATCGCCACGGCGAGCGTCGTCTATCCCGGCGGCCTTCCGGAATGAGCGGGCTGCCCGAGGCAATCCTTGCGGCAGCGCGCGCGCAAGGCAAGCGCATGGCCACAGCCGAATCCTGCACCGGCGGCATGATTGCCGTTGCCTTGACCGACATTGCCGGCTCGTCCGATGTGTTCGAATGCGGGTTCGTCACCTATTCGAATGCCAGCAAGACCGCGCTGCTCGGCGTGGATGAGGCAATCCTGAAAGCGTTCGGGGCGGTGAGCGCGGAGACGGCGCAGGCGATGGCCGAAGGTGCGCTGGCGCGTTCCGGCGCTCAGGTTGCCCTGTCGGTGACCGGCATAGCCGGACCGGGTGGCGGCAGCGCGGAAAAACCGGTCGGGCTGGTTTGGTTCGGGCTAGCGGCTGATGGTCAGCCAACGCAGACTTTCAAGCGCCTGTTCATACTGCCGGGCCGGGCGCA
This sequence comes from Rhizobiaceae bacterium, assembly GCA_049289995.1. Lineage (GTDB taxonomy): Bacteria > Pseudomonadota > Alphaproteobacteria > Rhizobiales > Rhizobiaceae > JBATMU01. The sequence continues at coordinate 10,626 of JBATMU010000123.1, forward strand.
AGTACGCGATGCGGCGCGCATGACGGGGCTCAGGCTGATCGCTCAGGCGCTCGGCATTCGGGAATAAATCTTGTCCGCGCGTTTGGCGAAGGCTTCGGAAAACATGCCGAAAGCGCGCTCAAACATGGCGCCCATGACCATGCCCAGCATGCGGCTGCGGAATTCGTAGTCGATGAAGAACGACACATCACTTTTGCCATCAGCCGAATCCAGAAACCGCCAGCGGTTGTCGAGCCGCTCAAACGGCCCATCCAGGTAGGTCACATCGATTGCCAATTCGTTGGGTTTCAGCAGCACCTGGCTGGTGAAAGTCTCGCGGAGCGCCATGTAGCCGACGGTCATGTCGGCAACCAACAGCGTATTGCCGTCGCGCTCGCGTCGCGAGCGGACGGTGAGCGCCTCGCACAAGGGCAGGAATTCCGGATAGCGTTCGACATCGGCGACCAGCGCAAACATGGCGGCTGCCGGATGATTGACCCGGCGGATGCTGTCAAACTTCGGCATCAGGCCATCAATTTTTCGGCACGCGCCGCACGCAGCCGGGCGAAATCCTCTCCGGCATGATGCGATGAGCGGGTCAGCGGGCTGGCGGCAACCAAGAGAAATCCCTTGGAATAGGCCGTGGTTTCATAGGCCTTGAATTCGTCCGGCGTGACGAAGCCCAGAACCGGATGGTGCTTTTTGGTCGGCTGCAGATATTGACCCATGGTCAGGAAATCGACATCGGCAGTGCGCAGATCGTCCATGACCTGCAGCACCTCGTTGCGCTCCTCGCCAAGGCCAACCATGATGCCGGACTTGGTGAACATGGAGGGATCCAGTTCCTTGACCCGCTGCAAAAGCCGAATCGAGTGGAAATAGCGCGCGCCGGGCCGCACTTTCAGATAATTGCCCGGCACGGTTTCCAGATTGTGGTTGAACACGTCTGGCCGGGCAGCCACCACGATCTCCAGTGCGCCGTCCTTGCGCAAAAAATCCGGCGTCAGGATTTCAATCGTTGTGCCGGGAGACGCAGCACGGATGGCGTGGATGACATCGGCAAAATGGCGCGCGCCGCCGTCGTCGAGATCATCGCGGTCCACCGAGGTGATGACCACATGGCTGAGGCCCATTTGCAGAACAGCCTTGCCAACGCTTTCGGCCTCAGCCCGGTCGAGCGCCAGCGGCTTGCCGGTCGCCACGTTGCAGAACGCGCAGGCCCGCGTGCAGATTTCGCCCATGATCATGAAGGTGGCGTGCTTCTTGTCCCAGCATTCGCCGATATTGGGGCAACCCGCTTCTTCGCACACTGTCACCAGCTTGTGCGAGCGCACCAGATCGCGGGTCTCGCGGTAGCCCTGCGAGACTGGCGCCTTGACCCTGATCCAGTCGGGCTTGCGCAATACATCCTGATCGGGCCGGTGGGCCTTTTCGGGATGACGGGTGCGCGGTTTGGAGGCGTCGAGAATGGTGACCATCTTTAACGGCCTGGCTGCGCGTTGCGGCCGAAGAACCACAGGATCAGGATAGCGCCGACAGTGGCAACGGCGAGATTTCCGAGGAAGCCGTAAAACGACACGCCGACCAGCCCGGCCAGCGTGCCGCCGACAAACGAGCCGGCGATGCCAACAAGGATGTTGGTCAACAGGCCATGATTGCGGTTGGTAGCGCGCTCGGCTGCCCAACCGGCCAGAAAACCGATGAGCAGCATGCCGAAAAAGCCGGTGCCCGGCATGGAGAGAATTCCGTAAGACTGATCCATTGCGTGTTCCTCAGGCGATAATGCGGGCCAAAAGCACGACG
>JBATMU010000124.1:0-5543 GCA_049289995.1 Rhizobiaceae bacterium
AGCTCAGCTGGATAGAGCACCGGCCTTCTAAGCCGATGGTCGCAGGTTCGAATCCTGCCGGGATCGCCAGCTACGCCTTCGCCGCCGCTGCCAGCCCCAATTCAATATCCGCTTTCAGATCCGCCACGTCCTCAAGCCCGATCTGCAGGCGGATGACCGGCCCTTCTTTCGGCGCCTTGGCGACAACGCGGTCGTCCAGCCAGACATGCACGGCAAGGCTCTCATAACCGCCCCAGGAATAGCCGAGGCCGAAGATCTGCAGCGCGTCGAGGAAGGCATGCGCCTGTTTTGTGCCGCCGCCCTTCAACACGATGGAAAACAGCCCGGACGAACCGGAAAAATCGCGTTTCCACAGATCATGGCCGGGATGGGAGGCAAGAGCAGGGTGCATGACGCGGGCGACGCGGCCATCGCCTTCCAGCCAATGCGCCAGTTCCAGCGCTGAATCCTGATGGCGCTTGAGACGCACACCCATGGTCCTCAGCCCGCGCAGCACCTGATAGGCGTCGTCAGGGCCGGAGGGTGCGCCGAGCGTGATGAAGGCGTCGTGCAAAGCCGGCCAGCAACGCGCATTGGCCGACACCGTGCCGAGCAGCACATCCGAATGGCCGGCCGGATATTTGGTTGCCGCATGAATCGACACATCAACGCCGAAATCCAGCGGCTTGAAAAACAGCGGCGTCGCCCAGGTGTTGTCCATCATCACCACCACGTCGCCATGCGCATGCGCCGCCTTGGCAATGGCCGGAATATCCTGCATTTCAAGCGTGTTGGAGCCGGGGCTTTCGGTGAAGACCACGGACGTGTTCGGCCGCAGCAGCTTGGCAATGCCCGCCCCGATGGCCGGATCATAATACTCGGCCTCAACCCCGTATTTCTTCAGCATGCCGTCGGCAAAGCGCCGGGTCGGATTGTAAACCGAATCGACGATCAGCACATGGTCGCCCGCCTTGGTGAAGGCCAGCAGCGGCTGGGTGACGGCGGCAAGGCCCGAGGGAACCAGGATCGTGCCGGCCGAGCCTTCGAGATGGTCAATGGCAGCGCATAACGCGTCCGAAGTCGGCGTGCCCCGCGTGCCATAGATGTATTTCTGGTTCCGGCTTGTCAGCGTCGCCGCATCGGGAAACAGCACGGTCGAGGCATGCACGACCGGCGGATTGACGAAGCCGAAATAGGAATGCGGATCATGCCCGATATGCGAAAGCTGCGTGTTGACGCCCCTGTTGCCCTTGCCGCCGTCCTTCGCCATAACGCCACCCATGCTTTGCCTGTTTGTCGGCTTTGTAGAGCGGCAAGGCAGGGCATGCAACAAACCGGACGGAGCTGATGCCGAAAACCACGCCTGCTTACCGGCGGCCATTTGCGGCCATTCGCACTGCCCATGGCCGTCTGTGGCGGCCCTCGCGGCTGTTGCCGCAAAAGGCGTGGACGAGCGCCATGACCATGGCGGCCTTCGGCGCATTGCTTGCAGTCGCCGCAGTCATGCCATTTGACGAAAAGATCATGCGCGCCGTCATCGCGTCCGGCCTGCCGATGAAATCCTTCATGGCCGCCATCACCGATGTCGGCAAATCGGAATGGTATCTGGTGCCCGCCGCACTGTTGTTTTTCGTTTCGGCCTTTGCGGATTGGTCGCTGCGCAATACGCGCGGCAAGGCGCGGCTTGCCATGCTGTTTGGCCAATCGGCATGGTTTTTCGGGGCGGTTGCCTTGTCGGGCATCGCCGTCAACATCATCAAGCTTGGTTTCGGGCGGGCGCGGCCAAAGCTGATCGACAGTGCCGGCGCCTGGGATTTCACGCCGTTCTCCACCGGTTATCTGCACGCCAGTTTCCCCTCGGGTCATGCCACGACCATGGGCGCGGTGGGCGCGGCACTTGTCATCTGGTTTCCGCGCTGGCGATTGCCCTTCTTCATTTTGGCGTTGTTTGGCGCTTCGACCAGAATTGCCGCCCAGGCGCACTATCCTTCTGATGTTGCAGCAGGTTTTGCCTTCGGTTTTCTGTTTTCGCTGCAATTGGCGCGTGTACTGGCGCGCCGGCAGGCCGTATTCAAATTGTCCAAAGGGCGGCTGCTTCCGTCCATGCGCTCTGGGGCAGGCGACACGTAGTGCCTTTTTGCATTCAGATTATCCGATGAATCCGCAAGCCCTTGACCTCGGCGCATTTATCGCCTTCGATAGATTTCGTGAATGGGAGGCGGCCTGTGCCGACCGGCAACAAGCCGGCTGCAAATTTCGGCCATGGGTGCAAACCAGCGAAACACCGGCAGGCCAAGCCTGCCAGAACAAAAGGTTCCGAAGATGAAAAAATCAATTGCTATCGGCGTGTTTGGCGCAGCCGCGCTTGCCGCTTCTGCCGCAGGTGCTGCAACCCTTGATGACGTGAAGGCCAAGGGCTTCGTCCAGTGCGGCGTCTCGACCGGCCTTGCTGGTTTCTCCAACCCTGACGACAAGGGCGAATGGTCCGGTCTCGACGTGGATTTCTGCCGCGCTGTTGCTGCCGCCGTGTTCGGTGACGGCACCAAGGTGAAGTTCTCGCCGCTGTCCGCCAAGGAGCGTTTCACCGCCCTTCAGTCGGGCGAAATCGACCTTCTGTCGCGCAACACCACCTGGACCATCAGCCGCGATACCTCGCTCGGCATGGATTTCCGCACCGTCACCTATTTTGACGGCCAGGGCTTCATGATCAATTCCAAGAAGCTGTCGGGCATCACCTCGGCGCTGCAGCTGTCGGGCGCCTCGGTCTGCGTGCAGACCGGCACCACGACCGAACTCAATCTGGCCGACTATTTCAAGGCCAACAAGATGGAGTTCAATCCGGTCGTTTTCGAAAAGCTGGAAGAGGTCAACGCCGCCTATGATGCCGGCCGTTGCGACGTTTACACAACCGACCAGTCAGGCCTTTATGCCATCCGGCTCGGCCTTGCCAATCCGGGCGACCATACCGTTCTGCCCGAGATCATTTCCAAGGAGCCGCTTGGACCTGCCGTCCGCCAGGGCGACAACCAGTGGGGCGACATCGTGTCCTGGACGCATTACGCGCTCTTGACCGCCGAAGAACTCGGCATCACCCAGGCCAATGTCGAGGAAATGAAGGCATCCGCCAATCCCGACATCAAGCGCACGCTTGGCCAGGAAGCTGAAACCAAGATCGGCACCGATCTGGGCGTCGCCAATGACTGGGTTGTCTCGATCGTCAAGGCGGTCGGCAATTATGGCGAAATGTTCGAGCGCAATGTCGGCGCCGGCAGCCCGCTCAAGATTGCCCGCGGCCTGAATGCCCAGTGGAGCAAGGGCGGCCTGCAATACGCGCCTCCGATCCGTTGATCTGAACAGACAGGCAGGCGGCCATTTGGCCGCCTGCCTGCTTTCCGGCGGAGGACATCATGGCAATCGTCGATGCAGGCCACGCGCCGCGTGTGCCGCTGATCAACGATCCCCGCGTGCGCGGATTGTTTTTTCAGGCCCTTTTGGTGATCGGGCTATTGGCCTTCGCGGGCTGGATCATTTCCAATACGATTGAAAACCTGCAGCGGCAGAACCTGTCGTCGGGGTTCGGCTTCCTCAAGGGCCGCGCCGGTTTTGAAGTCTCCGATTCGCTCATTCCCTTTTCGAGCGATTCCACCTACATGCGCGCCCTCTACGTGGGCATTCTCAACACCATCAGCATTGCCGCCCTTGGCATTGTCACCGCCACGCTGGTCGGCTTCCTGATTGGTGTTGGCCGCCTCTCGCACAATTGGCTGGTGCGCAAGATCTGCACGGTTTACGTCGAGATTTTCCGCAACATTCCGCCGCTTCTGGTCATTTTCTTCTGGTATTTCGGCGTGCTGTCGGTGCTGCCGCTGCCCAAGGAAAGCATTCCGCTGCCGTTTGGCTCCTATCTCAATTCGCGCGGCTTTTTCCTGCCCAGCGCCCAATTCGGGCCGGGATCGTGGCTCATTCTCGCCGGGCTTGTCACCGGCATTGCGCTGACCGCCTTTGTGGCCATCAAGGCAAAGCGCCGGCAGATGGCCACCGGCCAGCCTTTCCCGGTATTCCTGACCGGGCTGGCGCTCATCATCGGCATGCCGCTGATAGGCTTCATTGCGGCCGGCATGCCGCTGAGCTTCGAGTTTCCAAAGCTCTCGACCTTCAATCTGGTCGGCGGCAGCCAGATCAAGCCGGAGTTTCTGGCGCTCTATCTGGCATTGTCCTTCTATACCGCTGCCTTCATCGCCGAGATCGTGCGCGGCGGCATCATGGGCGTCTCAAAGGGCCAGACGGAAGCCTCCTATGCGCTTGGCCTGCGCCCGGGGCCGGCCTTGCGGCTGGTTGTCATCCCCCAGGCCATGCGCATCATCATTCCGCCGCTGACCAGCCAGTTCCTCAACCTGACCAAGAATTCGTCGCTGGCCATCGCCATCGGCTTTCCCGATCTTGTGGCCATTGGCGGCACCATTCTCAACCAGACCGGCCAATCCATCGAGATCGTGGCGATCTGGATGGTGGCCTATCTCGGCTTGAGCCTTTTGACCTCGGCCTTCATGAACTGGTTCAATGCCAAAATGGCCCTGGTGGAGCGCTGACATGACACGCAACGCCCACGCCTTTGTCCGGACGGAAATGCTGCAGGCAGAACGCGCACCGCGCCGCGATGCCGGCATTGTCGGCTGGATGCGCACCAATTTGTTTGCCACCATTCCAGACACGGTTCTGACAATCGCGGCGATCCTGCTTCTGGTCTGGGCCTTGCCGCCGCTGTTCAACTGGGCTTTCGTCCAGGCGGTGTGGACGGGCAGCGACCGCAGCGTCTGCGCAACTACCGTGCAGGGCGGCATCCAGCCCGATGGCTGGGCAGGAGCCTGCTGGGCCTTTGTCGGCTCCAAATTCGAACAGTTCATGTTTGGCCGTTATCCGATTGCCGAGCGCTGGCGGGTCATTACGGTGGCCATCGTGTTTGTGGCGCTCTTGGCGCCGCTGCTCATCCCGCGCGCCCCCAACAAGCCGGCCAATGCCGTCCTGTTGTTCCTCGTTTTTCCGGTCTTTTCCTTCGTCATGCTGCTGGGCGGCTGGTTCGGCCTGCCTTTCGTCGAAACCCCGCTGTGGGGCGGGCTGATGGTGACGCTGGTCCTGTCGTTTGTCGGCATCGCCGTGTCGCTGCCGTTCGGTATTGTGCTGGCGCTTGGCCGCCGGTCAAAAATGCCGGTCATCAAGATGGTCTGCGTCATTTTCATCGAAACCATCCGCGGCGTGCCGCTGGTCACCGTGCTGTTCATGGCCTCGGTCATGCTGCCGCTGTTCTTGCCGCCGGGCGTTACCTTCGACAAGCTGTTGCGCGCCCTGATTGGCGTGTCGCTGTTTGCCTCCGCCTATATGGCTGAAGTCATCCGCGGCGGCCTGCAGGCCATCCCGAAGGGCCAGTATGAGGGCGCCGATTCGCTTGGGCTCGGCTTCTGGCAGAAGACGCGGCTTATCATCCTGCCGCAGGCGCTGAAGCTGGTCATCCCGGGCATCGTCAATTCGTTCATCGGGCTCTTCAAGGATACGAGCCTGGTCTACAT
>JBATMU010000125.1:0-1555 GCA_049289995.1 Rhizobiaceae bacterium
CTCCTTTATGTTCCGGCAACGTTGAAAACCACGGACTTGGCCGGCTTTGCCAGAATGGGGGCCGAAGCCTGCGAAATCGCGCGTCAACGCAATCGCGCCGTGATGTTTGCCGCCCGCGCCCTCGACGCGCAGCCTGGGCTTCATTTGAAATCCGGCGCGCGCGACCAATTTTCGGGATTCCTGAAGGTCGAGAAAGCCTGGAAGCAAACCGACACAGACCAGGCTGCAGCCGCCCGCGAGTTTGGGGAATTGTTCCGCCTGTCCGGCCCGGTTGCCGCCCCGGCCGGCCTTGTTATCGCCCAGTCGTCGAAAATACTGCCGACTTTGGTCAGCGCCTGCACCAATGCGCTGACGCTGGCCGATCGCGCCGGATGCGCCATCCATCCAAATGCCGGTTTCCTGTCGCTGGCAGGCGCCGAATCCATTGCCGGGATTCTGGTGGCGGAGCCGGAAACGCTGCTGATTTGCCAGGCATCCGTTGACATGCGGGTCGTGCAATCCTGGAACGACCTTGAACCGGCGGAGATCGCTGCACGTCGCCCTGATGCCGCCATAGCCGGCGTTGACGCCCGCATTGTGCAAGGACATGGGGGAGTCTTCGTTTTTACCGAAAAGGCGGCCAGACTGGCCGAGGACCATTTCAATCGCGCGGCTAACCGTGCGGATGGCGCCACCGGGCGCGGTATCCACGCCGACTGGGGCCGCGCGGCAGCGACAAGCTACGCAACGACCATACGCTGACAATGACAGCAAACCCACCGGACAGGCGCATGTCCGCCTGGCCGTTAAATCGTATCAAGCAGCGCGAAACTCGTTCTAGTTCGTGATGACAATACGAACGTTTTTCGGTCCGACCTGCTTGGTCATGGAAAACAGCGTTGCCGCGTTGGATGGGTGCAGCCGCACACAGCCATGCGAGGCTGGCGTTCCAAGACGTTTCACCGCGCCTGTGCCGTGAATGGCATAGCCGCCGCGGAAAAAGATCGAATGCGGCATCGGCGAGTTGTCATATTTGCGCGAGTAATGCATCCGCGCCAAATGTTGCGGGCGGAATGTGCCGCGTGGCGTGTAATAGCCGTTGCGCCCGGTGGAAACCTTCCAGTTGTAGAGAACCTGGCCGCTCTGGCTGACCGTCATGGTCTGGCTCGAAACATCGATATGCGCCACAAGCGAGGCCGAAGAAGCCGGTGTCATGCTGCCCGCTGAAAAGCCGAAAACAGCAAGCAAGGCAAAAATCATGCGTTTCATAATGTCGATCCCTGTAAGCCCCAATGGCATTGATACGCGCCGTTTGCCCCGACGACAGTGAGCAATCTAACACAAGCCGCTAAACAATTCGCTTCACGGTTTGGTGCAATTGCGCAGACATTGCGTTTCCCTGCGACGAACGATTGCCAAAACGCCATCGCCGCGAAATACCGTCCGGTCACACAGGAATTGTCCGGGATTCCGCCAAACTTGTGGCGGCATTGGCCCGCAGGCGTCAGAACAACCGCGTCACCGCAAAATAGACCGCAAGCGCGATGACACCGTAAATGGCGTTGAAGCCGGCCGT
>JBATMU010000126.1:0-9763 GCA_049289995.1 Rhizobiaceae bacterium
GAAAACGGGTGCCCTGAACTCGGCGGCATGCTGAAGGCCGACCCGCATCGCCGCTCCTTTCTGGAAGCGGTCTGCGATTTGTCACCCTTCCTGCGCGACAGCCTGCTGCGTACGCCCTGCCTTTTGGCCCGCACCGGCTCTGTCGCAGACAGGCTCGGGCAATTGGCGGCAGAAATCACGCGGCTGCCTTTCGATCCGGATGTAACCGAAAACCGGCTCATGGCCGATCTGCGCAGGCTGAAGAACGAGGCGCATGTATTGATTGCGCTTGATGACCTGGCCGGGCGCGGATCAGCCGTCAGCGTCGCCCGCCTGTCGGCCTTGGCCGACGCCTGCATAGGCGCTGCCGCAAGTTTCCTGCTGTTGGAAGCGCATGCGCGCGGCAAACTTGTCTTGCCTGATCCTTCCCGGCCGGAGGAAGGCTGCGGCTGGATCCTGCTTGCCATGGGCAAGCTTGGCGCTTGCGAGCTCAATTTCTCGTCCGACATTGATCTAGTCGTGTTTTTCGATCCCGAAGCGCCTGCGCTTGCGAAAACCGATGATGCCGATGCGCTGTTCGTGCGGATGACGCGCCAGTTCGTCCGCATTCTCAATGACCGCACCGAGCACGGTTATGTGTTCCGCACCGATCTGCGCCTGCGCCCCGATCCCGGATCGACGCCGCTTGCCATCCCGGCTCAGGCAGCTCTTCACTATTATGAAAGCCGCGGCCAGAACTGGGAGCGCGCTGCCATGATCAAGGCGCGTCCGGCGGGCGGCGACATCAAGGCCGGGGATGCTTTCCTGCGCGAGCTGCAGCCCTATGTCTGGCGAAAATACATGGACTTTGCCGCCATAGCCGATGTGCATTCCATCAAGCGCCAGATTCATGCCCACAAGGGCCATGGCGAGGTCGCCGTGCTCGGCCACAATGTCAAACTCGGGCGTGGCGGCATTCGCGAGATCGAGTTTTTCGTGCAGACCCAGCAATTGATTGCCGGCGGCCGCTTCCCGGAATTGCGCGGCCGCCAGACGGTGCCGATGCTGGCGCGCCTCGCCGATCGCGGCTGGATCAGCAGCGAAACCAGCGCCACGCTCGCCGAGCAATACTGGTTTTTGCGTGATGCCGAGCATGCCATCCAGATGGTGGCTGACGAGCAGACCCATATCCTGCCCGAAGACGAAGAAGGGCTGAGCCGCATTGCCCGCATGCGCGGATTTGCGAAAACGGACGATTTCACCCATGCCCTGCGCGCCGCCTTCCATGTGGTCGAACGCCATTATGCAGCGCTGTTCGAGACCGCCCCGCAATTGTCCACCGGCATCGGCAATCTGGTTTTCACCGGCGACGTTGATGATCCCGATACGCTGAAAACGCTCGCCGGACTTGGCTTCGAGCGGCCAAGCGACATTTGCCGCGTCATCCGCATCTGGCACTTTGGCCGCTACAAGGCCACCCAGTCAGCCGAAGCCCGCGAGCGGCTGACAGAGCTGACCCCGGCGCTCCTGACAGCCTTTGGCCGCACCAAACGCGCCGATGATGCGCTTTTGCGTTTTGATGGTTTCCTTTCGGGGCTGCCCTCGGGCATCCAGCTTTTTTCGCTGCTGCACTCCAACCCCGCACTGCTCGATCTGTTGGTCACCATCATGGGGGCTGCCCCGCGCCTGGCGGAAATCATCACACGCCGGCCGCATGTCTTTGACGGCCTGCTTGACCCCGGCCTGATGTCAGACCTGCCGACCCGCGACTATCTGCAGGCGCGGCTTGATTCCTTCCTCGAAAACGTCAGCGTGCACGAAGAAGTGCTGGACAGGCTCAGGATATTTGCCGCCGAGCAGAAATTCCTGATCGGCGTGCGCCTGTTGACTGGCGCCATCGAAGCGCGCCGCGCAGGTCTGGCCTTCTCCGACCTTGCCGATCTGGCCATTGGCCGCGCGCTGGACGCCGTCCGCACCGAGCTTTCGCGCCGTCACGGCCATGTTCCGGGGGAAAAAATCGCCATACTCGGCATGGGCAAGCTCGGCAGCCGTGAATTGACCGCCGGTTCGGACGTCGATCTGATCCTGCTTTATGACCATGATGCCGACGCCGAGGAATCGGATGGCGAAAAGCCCTTGCCCGCCTCGGTCTGGTTCACCAGGCTTGCCCAGCGGCTGATCGCAGCCGTTTCGGCCCCGACAGCCGAAGGCGTGCTCTACGAAATCGACCTCCGTCTTCGCCCGTCCGGCAACAAGGGGCCGGTCGCCACCCATATCGCCTCGTTCCGCAAATACCAGCGCACCGAAGCCTGGACCTGGGAGCACATGGCGCTGACCCGCGCCCGCGTTGTGGCGGGCGACCAAGCCTTTGCCGCTGAAATCCACGCCGAGATCGGCGAAATTCTCGGCCTGCCGCATGACCGCAGCAAGATTGCCGCCGATGCGCGGCAGATGCGTGAATTGATCGAAGATGAAAAGCCGGCCCGCGATGCCTTTGACGTCAAGCTCGCACCTGGCGGGCTGATCGACATCGAGTTCATCGCCCAGACGGCGGCGCTGTTTGCCGGGCCGTCGCAGGCGGGTAAGGCCATGCGGACACCGGGGACGGCGGAAAACCTCGCCTTTTTGCCGGAACCAGAGGCGGCGCGGCGCGATGACATTCTCGCCGCTTTCGCGTTCTATTCAACACTGACACAGATTTCGAGACTGTGCCTCAACGGGCCGTTCGATCCCAGGGAAAGTCCGCCCGGCTTTACCGAGCTGATGCTGAGGGTCACCGAACTGCCTGATTTTTCCGTGCTTGAGGCACATCTCAAAGAGACGGAGCAGCGTGTGCGAAAACATTTCGAAGCGCTGCTGCGTGTGGCCCGGCCATGATGGTGATGGGAAATGCCATTCGGACGGGCTGCCAGCATCGGGGGTGTCGATGCAAAAGGAGACTATCATGAAGACCTGGACAAAAATCGCGCTTGGCATTTCCGCTTTCGCTGTCATTGGCGCGGGCGCAGCCCTTGCGGGCGATCGCCATGGCATGCGCCATCAAGGAATGGGCGGCGGCATGGGCGAACGCGCCATGCTGAATTTCGAAGCGGCAGATGCCGACAAGAGCGGCGATGTCAGCGAAGCGGAATTTTCCGCCAAGGTGCTCGAACGCTACAAGAAGGCCGATGCCAACACGGACGGCAAGATCACCAAGGAAGAGGTGGCCGCCGAAATCCAGCGCATGCAGGCCGAACGCATGGCTGAGGCCATGATCGGCCGCTTTGACACCGACGGCGATGGCGCACTGACCCAGGCCGAGATCGAAGGCCGGCAGAAGAAGATGTTTGCTTTGCTCGACCGCAATGATGACGGCAAGATCGTCAAGGATGAAATGCCTGCTGGCCGCCACGGCGGACGCCATGGCTGGGGCCGCCCCGGCATGCAGGACGGCGCCAACTGAACCGCCTGAAAAAAGAGCCCCGGGGTTTGCGCCCCGGGGCAGTTTCAGGGTGGAACTTTAAGGCCGCTTGCTTTCAGGCGGCTTGCCGGGTTTCCTCGGCATGGGCAGGCCGGTTGAGCGGCAGCCGAACCGAAACGATGGTGCCGACGCCGGGCGTCGAGCGGATTTTCAGCGCCCCGCCATGCATTTCGGCGAGAGAACGCGAGATCGCCAGGCCAAGGCCGGATCCGGCGTGGTTTTTCGAGAACTGGTTTTGGACCTGTTCGAACGGCCGGCCGAGTTTGCGCAGCGCCTCCTTCGGAATTCCGCAGCCGGTGTCTTCGATGGTCAGGATCACCGCGCCGGATGCCTTGCGCGCCCTGAGCAGGATGCGTCCGCCCTTGCCGGTGAATTTCACCGCGTTGGACAGGAGATTGATGACAATCTGCTTGATGGCGCGCCGGTCGGCTTCAAGCGTCATGCCGCCGCCGATCCGCGTTTCGACCGTAATGTCGCGCGATTGCGCTTGCAGCGTGATGACCTTGACCGTCTCCTCGATCAGCGGATTGAGGTCCACCGTTTCGGTCTCCAGCGCCAGCCGCCCGGCTTCGATTTTCGACATGTCGAGGATGTCGTTGATGACGCCCAGGAGATAGCTGCCGCTGGAGCGGATGTCCTCCACATATTCCTCGTAACGCGCTGAACCAAGCGGGCCGAAAAACTGCTGCTGGATCAGTTCGGAGAAGCCGATGATCGCGTTGAGCGGCGTGCGCAGCTCATGGCTCATGTTTGCCAGGAACTCCGATTTGGCGCGGTTGGCGGTTTCCGCCCGCTCGGTGGCCGCCATGACCTTGAGATTGTATTCGGCGAGCTGGCGGGACCGCTCTTCCTCGTTGCGCCGCGCCAGCTTCAGGTCGTGAATGGTGGCCATCAGCCGCCGTTCGCTCTCCACCAGCCGCACCTGATGCTGTTTGAGCGGCGTGATGTCGGTGCCGACCGAAACCATGCCGCCGTCGGGGGTGCGCATTTCGATGACCTGCAACCAGCGCCCGTCGCCAAGCTGGCGCTCGAACACTGCCGCGCCCTCCTTGTTCGGCACGGCCAGCCGGCGCTCGACGGCGTATGCCGTCATCCGTGCCTCAAGGTCGGCCCGCGTCACGCCAGCCAAAGCCTGTTCGGCCGGCAAGCCCGCCAGTTCCTCGAATTTCGAATTGCACAGCAAGAGCCGGTTGTCGGCATCCCACAGCACGAAGGATTCCGGAATGCTCTCGATGGCCGTGCGCAGGCGCTGGTCGGCCTGTTCGGATTGCCTTGCCAATTGGCGGTTTTCCGAAACATCGATGGCAATGCCGATCAAATGGATTTCGGCCGCATCCGGATCAACAATCTGCGCGCGGGCACGAACCCAGACGTGATGGCCATCGGCATGGCGCATGCGGAACACCTGATCGACCTGTTCGATTTCGCGTTCGACAATCCGGTTGGCCAGCGCAAACAGGCTGCCGTCTTCCGGGTGGATGATCGCGTCCACTTCACCGAACGACAAAAGCGCATCGCAATGCGCATAGCCCAGCATCTCGAACATCGAGCGCGACCAGTACATCTTGCCCCGCGCCATGTCCCAGTCCCACAGGCCGCAGCGTCCGCGCTGCAAGGCAAGGTCAATGCGGTCCTGAGCCCGGTTGAACAGCCGGTCGGCATCCTCGGCGCGGAAGGCCTGCGAATAATAGGCATAGAGAATGATGATCAGAACGCCGGAAGTGATGACAAACAGGGTGACATTGAGGGAAACGGATTTTTGCCACGCCGCAAAAACCGCCGCCTGCGGAATGAGCGCGACAGCCGCGCTTTGCCGGTCGGCGGTATAGCGCAGCATGCCATACCATGGCGCGCCTTCAATGGTGACCGGCAGCATGCCTGCCCGTTCGCCAAAAAGGAACAGCGGTTGGCCGCCCGACATCAGCGCGTCGAGTTCGCGGCCATTCCAGGTGGCGCGGGTTGCGGAAATTTCCGAAATGTTCAGCCCGGCATCGGTCCGCGCCAGAACGAGGGCCGGCGGCATTGAATTGCCTGCATCGGACCCGGCGGTGCGGAACGTGTCGTCGGTGTTGATACCCTGCAGTGTGGCCAGCGCCAGCGTCATTTCCGCATTGCGGGCAATATCGTCATGCCATGACAGAAGCGAGAGCGCGCGTGCAGCGGCGATCACACCGAGAAAGACGATGATGAGGACCGGTATGGTGCGCCTGAGGAATGGCTCGATGGAAACAATGCGGCGATAGCCGGGCTCCGCCAGCGCAGCGGAATGGCCAGACAACCCGAAACGCCGCCAAGGCCCCCGGCTTGCGCCAAAAACCTTTCCTCCGGCCGCGCTTGACGCGTCCGCATGTGCCATCGCTGGCTCCCCGTTTTTGCTTTTTCTGGCTTGGACCCGGGAAACGCCGCACTTCCGAATCGTCCCTAAAGAATCAGGGCTGATTCGGCTTGTCCAGCCCCCGCGCGGCTTTTTTTGTTAGCCGAGCGTCTTGCCGGCGATTTCGGCAAGATCAGCCGAGAGTTTTGGCGCTGTCGTGATTGCAACCAGCGCCAGCCGCGCACGCTCGCGCCGGACCGGCTCCAGAATGCGCCAGGACCGGAAGGATGTTGCCAATCGCGCTGCCAATTGCGGATTGCGCGCGTCGATTTCCAATACGGTCTCGGCAAAGAAATCATAACCCGCACCATCGGCGCGGTTGAACCCGGTCTGGTTGCCTGCCGCAAAGGTGCCGATCAGTGAGCGCACGCGATTGGGATTTCCGAGCGAAAACCCTTTGTGGCCCATCAGGCGTTTGACGGCATCCAGGCTGGAGGGGCCGGGGCTTGATGCCTGGATAAGGAACCATTTGTCCATGATGAGCGGGTCATCGCCATGCATCTTCTCGAACGCAGCCAGGGCATCGGCGCTGGTTTCGCCGCCGCCGAACCGGTGGGCAAGTATGGTCAGCGCCGCCAATTTGTCCGTCATGTTGCCGGCCGCTTTGAAGGCTGCAGCGGCACGTTGCGGCGAGCTTTCCGCAATACACAGGAACTCCGTCATCAGATTGGTCAGCGCGCGCTTGCCGGCCTGTGCCGCGCCGGGATCAAAGGCGCCTAACGGGCGGTGGCGTTCGGCAATGGCGGCAAACTCATTGACATTGGGGAGGCTCACATGCGCCATCAGCTCGTTACGCGCGCCAAAAATGGCGTCAGGGTCGATATTTTCACCGAGTTCGCGGGCAATGTCCGCTTCGCCGGGAAAGCTGAGCGCAAGTGCCCGGTAGGCGGGTTCGAGAGCCTCGTCCCCTGCCACAGCGGCGCAAAGGCGGATCAATGACGCTTCGCCCTTGGCGGGCTTGGCCCCGCGCTTGCGCCGCGCCGCGGCAGTCAGCGCATCGGTAAGCAGGCTGTTTAGCGCCTGCCAACGCGAGAACGGATCGCTGTCATGGCGGGCCAGAAACGCCCGGTCTTCCGGACTGGTCTGCGCGGCAAGCGTTACCGGCGCGGAGAAGCCGCGGTTGAGCGAAAGGGCCGGGCGCTTTTCGATGCCGGTAAAGCGCACGACATGCTTGCGCTTGCGCACATGCAAAACGCCGCCTTCCACCTGGGCGCCGTCAACGCTGGTCCAGGCCATGTCTGCGCCGTCCGGCCCGACCAGGCCAAAGGCCAGCGGGATATGCATCAGTTTCTTGCGCGATTCCCCCGGCGTGGCCCGCATGGATTGCTCGACCTCGAGCGTCAGCACCTTCTTGCGCGGGTCATGGCGGGCGGCGATGGACAGATTTGGCGTACCAGCCTGATGATACCACAGCGCAAATTGCCCGAGATCGCGGCCAGATGCGTCTTCAAAGGCTTTGAGAAAATCCTCGATGGTGACGGCCTGGCCGTCGTGCCGGTCAAAATAGATATCCATGCCGGCGCGGAACGCCTGTGGTCCCAGCAGAGTACGGATCATCCGCACCACTTCCGAGCCTTTTTCATAGACCGTCGATGTATAGAAATTGTTGATTTCCTGATAGCGGCGCGGCCGCACCGGATGGGCCAGCGGCCCCTGGTCCTCGGGAAACTGGTGCGCCTTGAGCGCGCGGACTTCGGCAATCCGCTTGACCGGGCGCGATCGCTGGTCGGCGGAAAATTCATGATCCCGGTAAACGGTCAGGCCTTCCTTGAGGCAAAGCTGGAACCAGTCGCGGCAGGTGATGCGGTTGCCGGTCCAGTTATGGAAATATTCGTGGGCAATGATCGCCTCGATCGCTGCAAAATCGGCATCCGTGGCGGTTTCGGCGTCGGCAAGCACGTATTTGTCGTTGAAAACATTCAGGCCCTTGTTCTCCATCGCGCCCATGTTGAAATCCGAGACGGCGACGATGTTGAAAACCGACAGATCATATTCCCGGCCGAAAACCTCCTCGTCCCAGCGCATTGAGCGCTTGAGCGCATCCATGGCGTAAACCGCGCGCTTGCCCTTGCCATGTTCGACATGGATGGCCAGCCGCACATCCTTGCCCGACGCCGTGACGAAGGCATCGCTGACGGTTTCCAGATCGCCCGCCACCAGCGCAAACAGATAGGACGGCTTTGGAAACGGATCGTGCCACTCGGCGAAATGCCAGCCGCCGTCAAGCGCGCCGGATTTTCCGGGATTGCCGTTCGACAAGAGGAGCGGAGCGACGGCTTTCCTGGCTTCGATGCGCACCGAAAACACCGCCAGCACATCCGGCCGGTCGTAAAACGGCGTGATGCGCCGGAATCCCTGCGCTTCGCACTGGGTGCAGTAGACGCCATTGGTCAGATAGAGGCCGGATAGCTGCGTATTGGCCGCCGGGTCGAGCAGCGTCACGGTCTCAACCTTGAAAGGGCCGCTGGCCGGCAGGCCGCCAAGCGTCAGCGTTTCGGGCGTCAACGCCATCGAGCCAGGTTTCTTGCCGTCAATGGTCACGCTTTCCACAGACAGCTTCTCGGCATCCAGAACCAGCGGCGCAGCAACGTCCGCCCCTTCGCGCCGTTCGATTTCAAGCAAGGCGCGGACCCGGGTTGCCGTGCCATCAAGACGAAAGCTCAGATCAACACGCAAGATCCGGAAATCCGTAGGGGCATAGTCTTCGAGCCGGAAGGTCTGGCCGGTTTGCGTTTTCATCAATCGTCCTGTCGCTTTCCTGCTTACGCTGCCGCGCCGGTTTGATATGACGCTGGCATGATGCCGTGTTTCCTGCATTAGCGGGAATTCATGTCTTTGCCGTTTACGTATCGCACTTTTCAGGACTTGGCATCCGGCAAGCCGCGATGCACCTGCATTCGGAGATTCCAATGACCGCTGCAACCCTGAAATTCGGCGGCAGGCCATGGCCGGGCGCCAGTGTTCTGCGCAAGGAGGACCGCGCCTTCATCACCGGCGCGGGGCGCTATACCGATGACATTTCGTTGCCCGGTATGCTGCATGGCCATGTGCTGCGCTCGCCCCATGCCAATGCCGGCTTTGCGATCCGTTCTGTTGCTGCCGCCCTAGCCATGCCCGGCGTGCATCTGGTGCTGACAGGTGCCGATGTGGCAAGCCTTGGCGCTTTGCGCTCGAAGGCCATGCAGCGCCAGCCTGATGGCAGCCGCGCGCCGACCCGCGACATCCCGATTCTGTGCCGCGATCAGGCGCGATATGTGGGTGATGCGCTGGCTTTCGTTGTAGCCGACAGCGCCGAACGCGCCGAAGATGCAGCAGAAGCGATCGACATCGAGTTCAACATGCTCGATGCGATTGCTGAAACAGCGTCGGCGCTGGAAGACGGTGCAGCTTTGGTCTGGCCGGAAACCGGCTCCAATCTAGCCTTCACCTATCGGCTCGGCGACAAGGATGCCACTGACGCAGCTTTCGCCAAGGCTGCCCGCGTCACCCGCTTTGCACTGCGCAACAACCGGCTGGTCGCCAATTACATGGAAACCCGTGCAGCAATCGGCGACTATTCGCCGGGCGACGGCCGGTTCACGCTGACTTGCGGCTCGCAGGGCGTCCATTCGGTCCGTGACATTCTCTGCGGCCAGGTGTTTGGCATGCCCGGTGAAAAGCTGCGGGTCATCACCCCCGATGTCGGCGGTGGTTTCGGGCCGAAATCCTTCACCTACCGCGAATATGCGCTGGTGCTCGAAGCGGCCCGCAGGCTGGAGCGGCCGGTCAAATGGACCGCCACCCGCACCGAGCACTTTCTCACCGATGCGCAAGGCCGCGACAACGAAACACGTGCCGAAATGGCCATGGATGAAGGCGGGCGTTTTCTCGCCATGCGGGTCGAGCTGACCGCAGCGATGGGTGCCTATATCTCGCAGTTTGGCCCTTACATTCCCTATATGGGCGCGATCATGACCACCGGCGTCTATGGC
>JBATMU010000127.1:0-1853 GCA_049289995.1 Rhizobiaceae bacterium
CCGGAATTGGTGACTGATGTGGTCAAAAGTCCGGTTTGCTGGGCGGTCATGCCGGCAAACAGGATGGCGCCAATTCCGGCAAATACCGCCCAGTCGCGGCGTTCAAGCGTCCGCTCAGCCGATGCGCCCTCGCGGATGGCCAAAGGCAGCATGGCGAAAAACGCAATGGTGAAACGCAGTGCGATGAAAAGGAACGGACCGATGGCCGCCATGGCCGAGGACTGGGCGACAAAGCCCAGGCCCCAGGCGGCACCTGCGCCCAGAAGCAGGAGATTGGCGCGCGTCCGGGTCATTTGGCGGCGAACTCGCGCATGATTGTCCTGATTTTGGCCGCAGCGGCGACGGAATTTCCTGATGTGAATGCTTTAGGGCCAGAAAAATTGCAATGCCCTTCCGTTGACCCGAAGTATCCATCCGCCCTTGCCATGGCTGGCCAGTGCGGCGAAACTCCCGTCAATCAGGACGGAGATTGGGCATGCGCGGGATTGTTGTGCTGTTTGCCTTGGCGATTGCAATGACGGCGGCGGCGGCCAACCCGTACAAGGACATTCGCGATACCAGTGTTTACTGCAGCAACGGGCTGACCTGCCAGCTTGGATTGGGCAGTCTGGAGCCGCCTGGCAAGGGCCTTGTCTACCGGGCCGAAATTACCCGGCAATCCGGCCCAAACAAGCATCCCGAATTGGTGCTTTACAGCGCAAAGCCCTTCAAGGACGGCAGTGCGGTGCGGTTCCTGTCCGGCGGCAAGGAGATTTTCAAGCTGGAAGCGGACCGCTTCGCCCGAAGTGACGATGATTGGGATAACCGGCTGAAAGACGGCGCGCTGGTGCGGGAGTTGATTGCGGTCCTGCATGACGCCAATGATGCCGAAATCGAACATGAAAATGCCGACGGCAAGCATGCGGACCGGTTTTCACTGTCCGGATTTGTCGGGGCGCTGCGCTATATGGATGAGGTGCAGGAACGGCTCGACACTGAGGACGCGCTAGAGGTGAAAGGCCCAAAGCCGAGCGGCGGGCCCTCGGTGCGCGATCTGTTGTCGGTGGACGACCTTCCCGAAGACATGAAGGCTCTTTTCAAGAGCGAGGGTGAGTGCGAGTTCTTTGAAATCGCCCGGTTCGGCCGCATGGGCGGATTTGAAGCGCAACTCGACGACACCAACTCGCTTTTGGTCGCGCCCTGCGGCGAGGGCGGCGCTTACAATCAGCCCTATGCGCTGTATGCGGTGACCGATCTTGGCTTCAAGCGGATCGGTCTGCCGGCCATGGGTGAAGACGGGCCGGTCATCATCGAAGAGGCCTGGAACATTGGCTGGGACCATCCGAAAAAGGAGCTGGAATCCTTCTTCAAAGGGCGCGGCCTGGGTGATTGCGGCAGTTTTGACCGGTGGAAACTGATCAATGCCGGGCTGGGCGAGCCGGATTTCACTTTGGTCGAAGCGCGGGTGAAGGACGATTGCGACGGCTCGGATGGCGGCGGCATCGAGAAATGGCCCGCCCTGTGGCCGCCGGAAAAGAAGTGAGACGGAAGCGAACAGGCGGCGCAATTGTGAACAGTCCATTGCCGGAAAAGTGATCGCGGCGGACATGCGCGCGACGGCCATTGTGTTAGTCTGGTGATCCGTACCCGGAGGACCAGACCATGTTTGCATTTGCACCCGCCCGCTCTTTCGCCGCCTTTGCGCTGATGTCCGCCTTGGTCATGCCGGTTGCATCCTTCGGCGCAGCCGACAGCGGAACCTCTGCATCCGACGAAGCGCCAAAGTGCCCGCAAGGCAAGGTCTGGGACAAGAAGAAGGAAAAGTGCGTGGTTGCCGAATCGAGCCTCGGCAATGACGCGCTGTATGACGCGGG
>JBATMU010000128.1:0-2705 GCA_049289995.1 Rhizobiaceae bacterium
AGGATCTTGTTGGTCGTGCGCGGATAGACATAGTCGGTGCCGGCCAGCACCCAGCGCTCGACCTTTTCATCGTTCATCAGATAGTCAACCGCCGGAATGGCCTGCTGGTTGGGCGCCGCACCCGTGTAGAACACGTTGCGCTCGCTTTCCTCGCCCTCATACTGGACAGGATAAAACAGCACGGAATTCAGCTCCTTGAACACCGGCAACACCGATTTGCGGCTGACCGAGGTCCAGCAGCCGAACACCGCCGACACCTGATCCTTGGAAATCAGTTCGCGCGCCTTTTCGGCAAACAGCGGCCAGTCGGAGGCCGGATCGACCACAACGGCTTCGAGCTTCTTGCCCAACAGGCCGCCTTTCTTGTTCTGCTCGTCGATGAGCATCAGCATGGCGTCTTTGAGCGTGGTTTCGGAAATGGCCATGGTGCCCGACAGCGAATGCAGGACGCCGACCTTGATCGTGTCTTCGGCAAATGCGCTGCCGGCCAAAAGGGTGGAAAGGGCAAGGGCATAACGGGTGGAACGGAAAATCATGTGTGCCTCCGGCGGGTTGATTTGTTGCGCCGCACCCAACGAAGCAAGGCCTGTGCCAGATCGGCGCCGGCAAGAAGATGATGAACTTAATGGAATAATAACAATTGCTTGGAGCATGAGACCGCAGACGTTCAAAGCCGGAATGGAAAATGGGTTGCTGCACTGCAAAAAGGCAAAGCCTTGGGCAAGCGTCTAAAAAACACGCAAAAATTAATGTTGCCTAATATTTAGTCTGTTCATTAGCCTGCGGCGGACAATGCAGTCCGGCCCTGCCAATGCCATTGCCCGACGCTGCGCCCGTTGCTAACCCGCACGCATGGCAAAAAACGTCACGCCGCCCGATTCGGGCCGCGATCATGTCGAACCGGTTGACCTGAAGGCGGCGCTTGAAGAGCGCTACCTCGCCTATGCGTTGTCGACCATCATGCACCGGGCGCTGCCTGACGTGCGCGATGGGCTGAAACCCGTGCATCGCCGCATCATGCACGCCATGCGGCTTCTGCGCCTCAACCCCGAGCAGGGCTTTGCCAAATGCGCCCGCATTGTTGGCGATGTCATGGGCAAATATCACCCGCATGGCGACCAGGCGATCTATGATGCTCTGGTGCGCCTCGCCCAGGATTTCGCGGTGCGTTACCCGTTGGTCGATGGCCAGGGCAATTTCGGCAATATAGACGGCGATAATGCTGCCGCCATGCGCTACACCGAAGCGCGCATGACCGAAGTGGCGAGCCTCCTGCTCGACGGCATCACCGAAGACGCGGTGGATTTCCGCGCCACCTACAATGAAGAAGACGAAGAGCCGACGGTGCTGCCCGGCGCTTTCCCCAATCTTCTGGCCAATGGCTCGTCGGGCATTGCGGTCGGCATGGCGACCTCCATTCCCTCCCACAACGCCGCCGAATTGTGTGATGCGGCGCTGCACCTCATCAAGCATCCCGACGCAACCGTCGCGGACCTGATGAAGTTCGTGCCCGGCCCGGATTTTCCGACCGGCGGCATCATAGTTGAAAGCCGCCAATCCATGCGCGAGGCCTATGAGACAGGCCGCGGCGGTTTTCGTGTCAGGGCGCGCTGGCACACCGAGGATCAGGGCAGGGGCACCTGGGTCATCGTGGTCACCGAAATTCCCTGGCAGGTGCAAAAGGCTCGGCTGATCGAAAAGGCCGCCGAATTGCTGATCGCCAAGCGCCTGCCGCTGCTCGATGACATCCGCGATGAAAGCGCTGAAGACGTGCGCATCGTGCTCGAGCCGAAAAGCCGCACGGTCGATCCGGGCCTGCTCATGGAATCGCTGTTCAAGCTGACCGAGCTGGAAGCGCGCATCCCGATGAACATGAATGTGTTGTCGCGGGGCAAGGTGCCCAACGTCCTGTCATTGAAAGGCGTCTTGGCCGAATGGCTGGAGCATCGCCGCGACGTGCTGCAGCGCCGCTCGCGCCACCGGCTGGCTGAAATAGACCGGCGCCTCGAAGTGCTTGGCGGCTATCTGGTCGCCTATCTCAACATTGATGAAGTCATCCGCATCATCCGCGAGGAGGATGAGCCCAAGCCCGTCATGATCGCGCGGTTTTCCATCAATGATGTTCAGGCAGAGGCCATCCTCAATCTGCGCCTGCGCGCCCTGCGCCGGCTGGAGGAATTCGAAATCCGCAAGGAATTCGACGGGCTGACCGCCGAAAAGGCCCAGATCGAGGCGCTGCTCGCCTCCGGTGACAAGCAATGGCAGACCATTGCCTGGGAAGTGGCCAATGTCGGCAAAAAGTATGGCAAGGACACCGTGCTTGGCCGCCGCCGTACCGATTTTGCCGATGCGCCCGACCATGATGTCGAAGACATTGCCCAGGCGATGATCGAAAAGGAGCCGGTCACTGTCGTGGTTTCCGAAAAGGGCTGGCTGCGCGCCATGAAAGGCCATGGCCTTGATCTGGCAGCGCTCACCTTCAAGGAAGGCGACAAGCTGAAACTGGCTTTCCCCGCCCAGACCACCGACAAGGTTCTGGTCTTCACCACCGGCGGCAAGTTCTTTACGCTCGGCGCCGACAAGCTGCCCGGCGGGCGCGGCCATGGCGATCCAATCCGCATTCTGGTCGACATGGACAACGATCAGGACATCGTCACCGCCTTTGTCCACGATCCGGCCCGCAAGCTGCTGCTCGCCAGCCATGA
>JBATMU010000129.1:0-3822 GCA_049289995.1 Rhizobiaceae bacterium
GGGCATGCCCTTGTCCTATCATCATCACATGGCTGCCGTTGTGCAATTCGAGCACGAACTCGATGCCTTCATGAACCATTCCGGCCCCGGCATTCCGCTTCTGCTGGACGCCGGGCATCTCGCTTTCGCCGGCGGGGATGTCCTGCGCGCCATCGACAATCATCACGCCCGCATCAGCCATGTGCATGTGAAGGATGTGCGCATGCCGATTATCAAGGCGCTGGATTGGACCAGGCACTCTTTCCTTGACGCGGTGGCGCTCGGCGCCTTCACCGTGCCCGGTGACGGCTCGCTCGATTTCGCGGCCATCGTGCAGAAATTTGCCGACCACGGCTATGAAGGCTGGTTCGTTGTCGAAGCCGAACAGGATCCCAAGGCCAATCCGCCGCTGAAAATGGCTGAGATCGGCCACAAGGAATTGATGCGCGTCATGACCGCGGCGGGCTATACAGTGGAAACGCAGGGTTTCCCGAACAGCTGAGGTATCAGGCCGTGAATCTCATCGACGCCGGGCATCCGTTTTTCCGCGTAAAATGGCGGCGCTACGCGGCTGTCGCCGCCAGCGCCATTTTGGCGATCATGGAGATCTGGGCCGGCAGCCCGTTCTTTGCCGTGCTGTTTGCCGGGCTGGCCGGGCTGGCGGCATGGCAACTCATTTTCACCTACAAGCCGCCACTGGATGAAGGCGATCCCGATGCCAAACCTTAAAGTCTCTCCCGCCGCCGGAAACGGCAAAATCATTTCGGTTACGCCGCAAAGCGCCGGTTGGACCCATGTCGGTTTTGATCTGCACAAATTGGCCGCCGGTCAAACCGCGTCCGGCTTGTCGCCGGACCGTGAAACATGTTTGGTGCTGGTATCCGGCAAGGCGCAGGTCACAGCGGGCGGGCATGATTTCGGGCTGATCGGCGAGCGCATGAGCCCGTTTGAAGGCAAGCCATGGTCGGTCTATGTGCCTGCCGGCCAGTCATGGTCTGTCACCGCCGAAACCGCGCTTGAGCTTGCCGCCTGTTCGGCGCCGGATCTGGGCGGCGGACACGCCGCCCGTGTCATACATCCCGATGGGCTGGGTCAGGAGGTGCGCGGCAAGGGCTCCAATACCCGCTATGTCACCAATATCCTGCCCGAGACCGACAAGGGCGCCGATTCACTGCTGGTTGTCGAGGTCATCACGCCGGGCGGCCACACCTCGTCCTATCCGCCGCACAAGCATGACCGCAATGACCTGCCGCGCGAATCGCTTTTGGAGGAAACCTATTATCACCGGCTCAACCCGCCGCAGGGCTTTGGCTTCCAGCGCGTCTATACCGATGCCGACGAGCGCGGTGTTCGCGAACTTGATGAGGCCATGTCCGTGGCTGATGGCGATGTTGTGCTCGTCCCCAAGGGCTATCACCCTTGCGCGGCCATCCATGGCTATGACCTCTACTATCTCAATGTCATGGCCGGACCGGCGCGCATCTGGAAATTCCACAACGAAGCCGGTCATGAATGGCTTTTGAAAGCCTGACCGGTTTACTTCACGTCCCTTCCAGCCGATATGTCTGTCTCATGGTTTGACAGGAGACGGCATGGCGAAGGGTTTCTCTGACGATCTGTTTGCCGGCAAGACAGTGGTCATCACCGGGGCTGGACGCGGCATCGGCCTGGCTGCCGCCGATCTGTTCGTGGCCCTTGGCGCCCGCGTCATTGCCCATGCCGGGCGGTTCGCAAAAGCCGCCCCGGGCTCGCGGCTGGAAACTGCAGCCAATGACGGCCGCGCAAGGCTGTTCGCCGGCGATTTCACCAAGACCGCCGACATTGATGCCTTTGCCGCCGCTGTCGCGAAAATTACCGGCACGGTGCATGTTCTGGTCAACAATGCCGGCACCATGGCCGGGCGCTTTCCTGCCGCTGATCTCACCGACGCCCAGTATGACGCCATCGTCACGCTCAACCAGACCTCAGTCGTGCACATGACCCGCGCCCTGATCCCGCTTCTGGCTGCCGCGGGAGAAGCCGCCGTCATCAACACGTCGTCAATTTCCGCCCGCACCGGCGGCAGCCCCGGTTCGGCCATCTATTCGGCGGCCAAGGCCTTTGTCTCGACCTATACCCGCGCCATGGCCCGCGAACTGGCGCCACAAGGCATAAGGGTCAATGCCGTGTCGCCCGGCACCATCGATACCGATTTCCATGCCCGTTATTCCAGCCCCGCCAAGCTCGAAGCCGCCCGCCAGACCATTCCGCTTGCCCGGCTCGGCACGGCGGAGGATTGCGCGTCTGCCTTTGTGTTTCTTGCCGCACCGGAACTGTCGGGCTATATCACCGGCCAGGTGATCGAGGTCAACGGCGGCCAGCTCATGGCCTGACCCGGCTCCGGGCAGCACTGCGGAACAGATCATTTCGGAAGCGGTCCGGACATCGGACGGAGGCGCACATGGCCGGTCATCGACGTCCCGCTGAAAAGGCAACCGCATGATGCAGTGCGGATCGTCGGTCAAATCCATCATTTCTGCCCTGCCGGACGCCGCATTGATCATCGACCGGGCTGGACTAGTCATGGCGGCCAATGGCCAGGCCGATGCCATTTTCGGCTTTGCGGCCAGCGGCCTGCCGGTCACGGCGATGATCCGCGCGCCCGGCCTGCTTGACGCCATCACAGCCGCTTCCGGCAATGGCGAAGCCGCGCACATCGCCTATGAAATCCGCTTTCCGGTGCCGCGCTGGTTCGAGGCGCATGTGGCGCCGCTCGATCCGCAGGCTCCGGGCGATCCCGCAATTCTAGTGGTCTTGCGCGACCTGACCCGCGAGCAGCGCATCGAGCGTATGCGCGCCGATTTTGTCGCCAATGCCAGCCATGAATTGCGCACGCCGCTCGCCTCCTTGTCCGGCTTCATCGAGACGCTGCAAGGCGCAGCCCGCAATGACGAAAAGTCGCGCGACCGGTTTCTTGGCCTGATGAAAGAACAGGCCCGCCGCATGGGCCGGCTGATCGACGATCTTCTGTCGCTGTCGCGCATCGAGATCAACGAGCATGTCGCGCCAGGCGGCGAAACCGACCTTGTCCTGATAACCCGCCATGTCGCCGATATGCTGTCCGGCATGGCCAGGGAAATGGGCTGCGAAATCCGCCTGACGCTCCCCGCCTCTCTTCCGGTCAAGGGCGACCGCGACGAGCTTGTGCAGGTCGTGCAGAACCTTGTCGAAAACGCCCTCAAATATGGCGGCAGCGGCAAGGCCGTGCTGATCGAGGGTTCGAGCGCCGATGGCGTGGCCGAAATTGCCGTTCAGGACTACGGGCCGGGCATCGCCGAAGAGCACATTCCGCGCCTGACCGAACGCTTCTACCGGGTCAGCGTGCAGGACAGCCGGGCGCGCGGCGGCACCGGCCTGGGGCTTGCCATCGTCAAGCATATCCTTGGCCGCCACCGGGGGCGGCTCGTCATCCAGTCGGCGCCTGGAAAGGGCAGCCGTTTCGCCATTCGCC
The DNA here is from genome assembly GCA_049289995.1 of Rhizobiaceae bacterium. Taxonomy (GTDB): domain Bacteria; phylum Pseudomonadota; class Alphaproteobacteria; order Rhizobiales; family Rhizobiaceae; genus JBATMU01. The sequence continues at coordinate 3,470 of JBATMU010000129.1, forward strand.
TGCCAGAACGTAAATAGCCAAGTCTTATCAGCAGTTTGAACTGTCATAAAACTGTGTCCTGACCGTCGCATAAGTGTAGCGAAGGGGCCCTAGTTTCCCGGTCGTCCCAATGACAGGAGTTCACACATGAAACGCTTTTTCCTGACCGCCAGTGTTCTGGCGCTCGCCATGAGCCCGGCGCTTGCCGCTCGTGACCAGATCCGTATCGTCGGTTCCTCGACGGTCTATCCCTTCACCACTGCCGTTGCCGAAGCTTTCGGCAAGGCCTCCGGCAAGACGCCGGTTGTTGAATCCACCGGCACCGGCGGCGGCATGAAGCTGTTCTGCGCCGGCATCGGCGAAGACCACCCCGA
>JBATMU010000130.1:0-6565 GCA_049289995.1 Rhizobiaceae bacterium
CAGCAGGGCGGACGCGGCGGGCCGATCATGGTCACGTCAACTCCGGTCACCATGGGCGTGGTCAACGACCGCCTGCAGGCAATCGGTGACGGCGAGGCCATCAATTCGGTCACCGTAATGCCCCAGGTTTCCGGCATGATCGCCTCGGTCACTGTTACCTCCGGCGCCGCGGTCAAGGCGGGCGACGTGCTGGCGGCGCTCGATGACGCCAGCGAAAGGATCGCCGTCAATACGGCCAAGCTGGCGCTGGCCAGCGCCGGCGACAAGCTGGACCGTTACAAGGGCCTGCGCACGGCTGTAACCCGGGTTGAAGTGGAGGCCGCCCAGCAGGCGGTGGATGCCGCCAGGCTTGCGCTGGAAACCGCCGAACTCAACCTGTCACGGCGCATTATCCGCGCGCCGATTTCCGGCATAGCCGGCATCGTCTCGGTCAATCCGGGTGACAATGTCACCACCCAAACTGCAATCGCCACCCTTGATGACCGTGCCGAAATTCTCGTCGACTTCTGGGTGCCGGAACGATTTGCCAGCGCAATCACAGTCGGAACGGCCGTAGAGGCCACAGCCATGGCGCGGCCGGGCGACGTGCTGGCCGGCACGGTCGCGGCAATCGACAACCGCATTGATGCCGCCAGCCGCACCATCCGCGTGCGCGCCCGCATTCCCAATGCAAAGGACACTTTGCGCGCCGGCATGTCTTTTTCCGTCGCCCTGAAATTTGCCGGCGAGACATACCCGGCGGTGACGCCGCTTTCGGTCCAGTGGGACTCCAAGGGGTCCTATGTCTGGCGCATTGCAGATGGAAAGGCCGAACGCGTACCGGTGCGCATCGTGCAGCGCAATCCTGAAAACGTGTTGGTGGAAGGCAAGCTGGCACAGGGCGATGCCGTCATCAGCGAAGGCATGCAGCGCCTGCGCCAGGGTGCGGAGGTCTCGGATCGTCCGGCCAAAGCCGGAGGCGGTTCATGAGCGTTCAGCCCGCCTCCGCGTCCGATGAAGGCGGCTTCACCGCCGTTTTCGTGCGCCGGCCCATTCTGGCGCTGGTCTTCAACCTGCTGATCGTGGTCGCCGGGCTTGCCGCCTTTTACGGCGTGGAGGTGCGCGAGCTGCCGCAGGTGGACCAGCCGGTCATCACCGTGCGGACAAACTTTTCAGGCGCCGCGCCTGAGACCGTGGACCGCGAAATCACTGAAGTGATCGAAGGCGCGGTCGCGCGCGTCTCCGGGCTCAAGATGGTGTCGTCGCAATCGTCGTTCGGCTCCAGCCGCGTTACGCTGGAATTCACGCCGTCGACCGATGTCGAAACAGCCGCCAGCGATGTGCGCGACGCCGTCAGCCGCATCACCAACAATCTGCCAGACGGCGCCGATGACCCGCGCGTCGTCAAAGCGGATGCCGACAGCCAGCCGATCATGCGCATGGCGATAACGTCAACCACGCTGCTGGCCGAAGACCTGACGCGGCTGGTTGAGGACGAGATCGCCGACCGGATTGCGGCCGTGGCCGGTGTGGCGGATGCCGAAACCTATGGCCTGCAGCAGAAGGTGTTCCGCATCGATGTCGACCAGGGCAAGCTGGCCAGCCGCGGGCTGACCATCGCCTCGCTCGCCAATGCCCTTTCGACCATGACATTCGACGTCCCGGCCGGTTCGCTGACCAGTCAGACCCAGGCCATCGTCGTGCGTGCGACGGCAGACATCACGACGGCGGAGGATTTCCTCAATCTGCAGCTTCGCGACCGTATCCGGCTTGGCGATGTCGCCTCGGTGACGCTCGGGCCGATGGAGGGAACTACCTCGCTGCGCGCCAACGGCCAGGCAGGCGTCGGCCTGGGCGTGATCCGTCAGGCGCAGTCCAACACGCTGTCGATTTCGCGTGGTGTGCATGCAGCGGTTGACGAAATCCAGAAAACGCTGCCGGAAGGCACGGTCATCACCATCACCAGCGATGATGCGGTGTTCATCGAGGGTGCGATTGATGAAGTGGTGCGCTCGCTGCTGCTGGCGGTGCTGATCGTCGTCGCCGTGATCTACGTTTTCCTGCGCGATTGGCGCGCGACGTTCATTCCGGCGGTGACCATGCCGGTGGCGCTGACCGGCACGCTGGCCGCGATCTACCTGGCCGGATTTTCGATCAATATCCTGACGCTGCTGGCCATCGTGCTGGCGACCGGCATGGTGGTTGATGACGCCATCGTGGTGCTGGAAAACATCGTGCGCCGGCGCTCGGAAGGCATGGGAGCGCGGGCGGCGGCGGTGATCGGCACACGCCAGGTGTTCTTTGCCGTGGTGGCGACCACGGTGACGCTGGCGGCAGTGTTCATCCCGCTGTCTTTCCTGCCGGGGCAGACCGGCCGGCTGTTCCGGGAATTCGGATTCGTGCTGGCCTTTTCGGTCGGCTTGTCATCGCTGGTGTCGCTGACGCTTTGTCCGATGCTGGCGTCACGCATGCTCACCGGCCACGCGCTGGCGGCAGAACGGGCAGCCGGCAAGGGACTCGGCGGATTTCTGGCCGGGCTCTATGCGCGTACCCTTCAGCTTGTGCTGAATGCGCCGCTGGTTGTGCTGGCCGCCGGGCTTGTCCTGACTGTCGCCGCCTATGGCATCTTTACGCAGATAACCCGCGAACTGACCCCGCGCGAAGACCGGTCGATTGCCATGATGCGGATTTCGGCGCCGCAAGGCGCCAGCCTTGACTATACCCGCGAGCAGATGCGGCTGCTTGAAGACAGGCTGAAGCCGCTGCGTGACAGCGGCGAGGTGCGCAACCTGTTCTCGGTCACCGGCATGGGCGGCTCCAAGAACACCGGTTTCATGGTGTTGACGCTGGCCAAATGGAATGAACGGCAGCGCAGCCAGAACGACATCGTCAACGACGTGAACCGGATTGCGCAGTCCATCCCCAGCCTGCAGGGGTTCGCCATCCAGCCCAACAGCCTTGGCATACGCGGCGGGGGCAGCGGATTGCAGATTGCACTGGTTGGCAATGACTATGAGGCCCTTTCGGCCGGCGCGCAGCAACTGGTCGGTGTGATCAGCGAGACCGGCGAATTTGAAGCCGTGCGGCTGAACACCGAGGCCACGCAGGCCCAACTCACCATCGCCGTTGACCGGCAGCGCGCGGCGGATCTCGGTATCGACATCACCGGCCTGTCCGCGGCCTTGCAGGCAATGCTGGACGGCCGCTCGATCGGCGAGGTGTTTGTCGACGGCGCCGCCGTGCCGGTGATCATTCTGTCGACCTCCGATCCAGTCAATGACCCGATGGATCTGGAAAACATCTTCCTGCGCACCGCCGACGGGCGCAGCGTGCCCATGGCGACGATTGCCCGGCTTGAGGAAAAAGCGGTTGCCCCTTCGCTGTCGCGCGAGGCGCAATTGCGCGCGGTGTCGCTGTCGGCCAACCTGAAGCCAGGCATGTCGCTGGGCGATGCGCTTTCGCGCGTCACCGAACTCGCAGCGCCGATCCTGCCGGAAGGCACGCGCATCATCCCGCTGGCGGAGGCCAAGCTGCTTGAGGAAAATTCCGGCGGCATGGCCACGACATTCGGCTTTGCGCTGATCATCATCCTTCTGGTGCTGGCGGCCCAATTCGAAAGCTTCACCAGCGCGCTCATCATCATGGCAACCGTGCCGCTGGGCCTGGCCTGTGCGGTGTTCGCCATGGCGCTCACCGGCAGTTCCCTCAACATCTACAGCCAGATCGGGCTAGTCATGCTGGTTGGCATCATGGCCAAGAACGGCATCCTGATCGTCGAGTTCGCAAACCAGTTGCGGGACCATGGAGCTAGCGTGCGCGAAGCGATTGAACAGGCAACAGCCATCCGGCTGCGCCCGGTGATGATGACCATGATTTCAACCGCGCTTGGCGGCCTGCCGCTGGTTCTGGCGCATGGGGCAGGCGCAGAGGCGCGCATCGCGCTGGGCTGGGTGATTGTCGGCGGTCTTGGCCTGGCGACCTTGGTGACGCTCTACATCACCCCGGTCGCCTATCTGCTGCTGGCGCGTTTTTCCAAACCGCATGCCGATGAAGTCAAGCGCCTGCACCGTGAGCTCGAGGCTGCCTCGCAGCCAGCACCCGCCGAGTGATGCCGGCGGTACGGCGTTGACACTGTTCAGGCGAGCCGCGGCGCGCGCTGGCCGATCAGCGGCGCAGCATGCACCCTGTTGGCAGCAGCCATGGGCGGCGTTTCGCGGACCGCGCCATAATCCAGGAACTCATCCATGAAATAGGCGAGGAACTCGGTGCGGGTGCCAAGCCCGGACTTGCGGTAAATGGCGCTGAGCTGCGCCTTGATCGTGCCTTCACGCGTATGGCGCATCGCGGCGATATCGGCGATTTTCACGCCGCGCAGCGACAGCAGCGCGATGTCGCATTCGGCCGCCGACAGGCCCCAGCTGTGAAAGCGCGCCTGGATGATGTCGTCGAAATGGCCGCGCAAGGAGCCCAGCAATTCCGAACTGCGCTCGCTTTTCAGCTGCAGGCGCTGCCATTGCTTGCGGGTGAACACGAAGCCGGCGAACAGCAGGACGACCGCAAGCATCTCGAAGCCGACATGGATGATTTCGATTGGCGGAACAGCTATGCCATCCACCCATTCCAGATGGGTCTCATAGACGATGTCGAGCGCAAACACGGTGCCGCAAAACGCCTGAATGGCGCCGAGCGCCAAAACCACGCGGTGATCGTCCCAGAGGGTCGGCTTTGAAGCGTTGGCGGGCATTTCGGCTCCTCTCATGCTGATGGAAACGAAAGTGACAAGTCGCTGACTGCGGCTTCGAATATCCGTCAACTTTCATGGAATGACCATAAGCCAAAGTGCAATTTCGGCGTAAAATGGCTGTTTTCGAGCCTTGCCGCACCTTGCGCCCGGTTTTTTACAGGCGGCTATTTTAACACGGGAGCGGGTGGAACGGACGGGCTGCATGGTGTGGGAGCACAATGCGGCCGGTCATCTCAAACCCCCATTCGCGCACGGCCCGGGAGGGGGCAGACCATGTCCAAGTCACTATCCAGGAATTCCGCAACATTGCGCAGCGTCTCGCTGGCATTGGCGCTCAGCGCCGCCGCAATCTTTACCGCACCTGCCGCTTTTGCCGATGAAGGGTCGTTGGCGGAAAAACTCGCCGAAGACATCCGTGAAGGAAAGATCGGCATTGAAGGCGATCATGCCGCCGTGCTTGAACTCATCATCAAGCGCGACATCCCGATCCCCTATTCCTACATTGCCAACCTGATGAACACGCCGAATGCCTTTGGCCCCGGCCCCGCCTGCTCGGTTTGCCATTCCTCCGAAGACGCGTCCAAAAGCTATCGCGGCCTCAAGCTGACCAGCTGCGAAGGCATGATCAAGGGCTCGACCGAAGCGCCGGCCCGCGCGATTTTCACCCCGGGCAAGGATCCGAAGCGGGAAATCATGGGTCGCCGCCTGCGCAACAACCGCATGCCGCTTGGCGTGCAGTTCAACGTGCCGACCGACAGCGCGCCAATCACCGCCATCCGCGACTGGATTGCCGCAGGCGCGGCCAATGACGACAACTACAAGAACAACATCCAGAAGCTGTTCACGACCGCCAACACCTTTGCGCCCGATACCCCGGCCTGCACCGAATGCCACATGTCCAACCAGGAGCCGCCGAGCTTCCACGAGCTCAATCTCTCGACCTATGAGGGCGTGATGCTGGGTGCGGATTCGGTCGCCAAGGGCGTCGACAAGGCGACCAAGGTCATCATTCCCGGCGAACCGGAACAGAGCGGCGTCTTCCAGCATCTCGTCGAAAACCGCATGCCTCCCGGCATTGACCCGACCGAAGACCGCGACCATCCCAACACGCAGATCCTGTTCCAATGGGTGAAGCAGGGAGCCAAATGCGAGTAATCGCCACCAGGCGGCGATTCCTGAAGCTTGCTGCCGCCGGCCTGTTGATCAGGCCGGCGGCATCTGCCTCCGCAGCAGGAGCCGCATTGCTCGAAACCGGCCGCTGGCCGACCGGCAATGCAGTGCTACGGCCCCTGTCATTTGCTGACGGGCGCGTTCACTTTTGCGGCAATGTCGGCCATGGCGCGATCGATCCGGCGGGCGGCATTCTCTGGACCCAGAAACTGGCGCCGGGTGCGGAAGCACAGTTTCGGCCGCGGCTCGCCAATGGCAGGGTGGCGATCGGCGGCCATCACGGCCTTGCCATGCACGACGCAGCAACCGGCAATCTCCTGTGGAGCCATGCCGGAAAAAAACAATGCGGCACGCCGCTCTTGGCCGGCGATACGCTTTATTTTGGCGAGGGTCATGAAATCCTGGCGCTGGATTCGGCAAGCGGTGTGGTGAAATGGCGCTTTGCCGGCATTGAGGACACGCTAGCTTCCTATGCGCCGCTGAAAATCGGCAGCCAGATTTTCGCGGGACCTGGCGATGGCCGCCTTTATGCGCTGGATGCCGCTAGCGGCAAACTGAACTGGCAGAAAGACCGCAATGGCGAATGGCAATACCTGCGGCAATTGCATGCCGATGGCGATGTCATTGTGGCGGGCAGCTACAAGGAAAAGCTGTTCGGCATTTCCGCCCACG
>JBATMU010000131.1:0-4880 GCA_049289995.1 Rhizobiaceae bacterium
CGCACCACCTGCCCCGGCTCGACGCGCGTATCGCTCTTGGCGCGCGCTCCGCTGACCCGGATCTGGCCCGAACGCAACAATTTCTGCAGGTGCCCGAAGCCGAGGCCCGGAAAATGCACCTTGAACCAGCGGTCAAGCCGCATGCCGGCTTCGCCGGATTCAACAGTGATGAGTTCAACGCCAGCCATCAGAACATCCCGCGCGCCATAAAAAGCCCGGCAAAGATGGCCGCGAGCGAGAGGCCGACGCTTCCCAGCGCATAGAATGCCGCGCCATTCAGGTCACCGCGTTCCCACAACAGCGCGAAATCCAGCGAAAAAGCCGAAAACGTGGTGAAGCCGCCCAAGATGCCGGTTGCCGCAAACAGCCGCAATTCCTGGCTGCCGCTGCGGGCGGCCAGATAGCCGGCCAACAGCCCCATGGCCAGCGAGCCGAAAATATTGACTGTCATGGTTCCGGCCGGAAAGCCTGGCCCGAACCAGCGCAAAGCGCCAAGATTGACGCCATGGCGCAGACTGGCGCCAATTGCGCCGCCGAGCGCGATGAGCAGGACATGATACATGCCCCCTGATAGCGAAGCGGCGCGCAGGCGCAAAGCGGCAAATCAGCTCAAGTCAGGTTTTTCGCCGCTTGCAGGCGACAATTGCGACCGAGGCAGCCAAATCCAGATGATTTCGGTGAAATGTCAGCAGACCTGTATATCACAGGCCTTGAATTCGAAATCACGATCGGGAGCGCCACGGGCGGCATCAAACGTGCGGCCATCCTTGCAGCGGATGCGTGCCTCCTGCACTGGCCTGCCGCCAAGCTCATAGTCGCGCATGGACAGGATCAACTCGACCTCACATTGCTCGGTCGAAGCGGCCTGTTGTTTCAATGCATCAAGCCAGGCAGGATCCGAAGACTGCGCGGCTACAGGCGATGCAGCAAGCATCGCAAAAAACGCCGCACGGATTGCCTTGCGCATCATTCTGACCTCCGGAAATGAAGGCAAAGCCTAGGCAGACTGGCGGCCCGCCACATTGATGCTGGTCAAACCAGATTGTGATGGCTAGCCGCTCAGGCGGTCTTGCGCAGGCGCGCCAGGCGGACACCCAACAAAACTATCGGCGCGCCATGCATCAGCACATCAAACACGTCAATCAGCTTGAACGGGTGGCCTTCCATCAGCCAGCGGGCCTTTTCAACCAGATGCGGCTCGGGAAACAGCGGCGCGAGGCCCAGAAGCACCGAGGCCATCACCAGCGTCGGCAGCGGTAACCGGTCAATAAATTCGAAAATGCGGGTCATCAGCCAGTCCTTAAGTCTATTTATCTTCATATGATGATATTTGCATTTTAATACAAGCCCGGATCAGCCGCCGCGTTCGCGCCGCAGTTTTGCCCACCAATCCAGCCGCTTGCGGATGTCGCGCTCAAAACCGCGTTCCGGCGGATCATAAAAGGTCTGGCGGCCCATCTTTTCGGGAAAATAATTCTGGCCGGAAAATGCATCCGGCTCGTCATGGTCGTAGCGATAGCCTTCGCCATAGCCCTCGTCGCGCATCAGCTTGGTCGGCGCATTGAGAATGATGCGCGGCGGCGGCAGAGAGCCATGGGCAGCAGCAGCGGCGCTTGCCGCCTTGAACGCCACATAGGCCGCGTTGGATTTGGGTGCGGTCGCCAGATAGAGGCAGGCCTCGGCGAACGCCAATTCGCCCTCCGGTGAGCCGAGATAATCATAGGCATCCTTGGCGGCATTGGCGATGACCAGCGCCTGCGGATCGGCAAGCCCGATATCCTCAAGCGCCATGCGCACCAGCCGCCGGCCAATATAAAGCGGGTCTTCGCCGGCATCGAACATGCGGGCCAGATAGTAGAGTGCAGCATCCGGATCGGAGCCGCGCACCGCCTTGTGCAGCGCCGAAATCAGATTGTAGTGCCCGTCCTGGCTTTTGTCATACACCGGCGCCCGCCGCTGGACGATGCGCTGCAAGGCAGAGGCATCAAACACTTCTCCGGGCTTGGCCGCCCGCCAAACTTCTTCGGCGAGCGTCAGGCTGGCGCGCCCGTCGCCATCAGCCATGCGGATCAGGCTCTCGCGCGCGCTCTCGTCCAGCGGCAGCGCCCTTCCCTCGAGTTGTTCGGCCCGGGCCAAAAGCACGGCCAGGCTCGCTTCATCCAGCGACTTGAAGGTCAAGACCCGCGCCCGCGACAACAGCGCCGCATTCAGTTCAAATGACGGATTTTCGGTGGTGGCGCCGACCAGAACCACCGTGCCGTCCTCCATGACCGGCAGGAAAGAATCCTGCTGGCCGCGGTTGAACCGATGGATTTCATCGACAAACAGCAGAGTCTGCCGCCCGCTTTGCCGCCGCATGCGCGCCGTCTCGAACACCTTCTTGAGATCAGCGACACCGGTGAAAATTGCCGAGACCTGCTCGAAGGCCATGTCTGTCTGCCCGGCAAGCAGCCGCGCAATCGTCGTCTTGCCGGTGCCGGGCGGCCCCCAGAAAATCATCGAGCCGAGCGACCCAGAGGCGATCATCCGGGTCAGCACGCCGTCTTCACCGGTCAGATGCTCCTGGCCTGCGACTTCGCCGAGGCTTTGCGGCCGCATGCGGTCGGCCAAAGGCCGCCGTGCATCTGGAATTCCGGATTGGCCGCTCGCGAAAAGGTCAGACATGCCCCGTCAATAGCGCAAGGCGTCAATAGCGCAAGACTTGGGACATGATGCGTCCGCCGCGGTCGATCTTGAACCGCCACCAGCGTGAATCGCTCTCGGCCAGGGTTTTCAGGGTTTGCGGGCTTTCAACCGTTTCGCCATTCAGTTCGAGAATGATGTCGCCCGGCTCGAAGCCGAATTCGGCAGCTGGCGTGCGGTCCTTGACCTCGGTGACAGCCACGCCGCGCGCCTTGGCCGAAAGGCCGAGTTTTTGCGCGAGCCGCCCGTCAAGCTCAGCCACGGATGTGCCGCTGAACGGGCCGCGCCCGCTGATTTCAATGCTCTTGGCCGCCCGGCCCTGCGGTTCGGCTTCCAGCGTGACGGTGATGATGTTTTCCTTTCCGCGCCTGAACACGGTCATCGCAATTTCGGCGCCCGCCGATTGCGTGGCGAGCCGGTAGCCCAGGGCATCGGGATGCGGCACTTCAAGGCCATTCACCTCAAGCACCAGATCGCCAGCCTTGAGCCCGCCGCGCGCCGCCGGGCCGCCTTGTTCGACATCGGTCACCAAGGCGCCGGTTGGCCGGTCAAGCCCCAGCGCCTCGGCCGCCTGTGCTGTGACGTTTTCGAACGTTGCGCCCAGATAGGGCGGCTCGAAATGGTCAAGACCCTTGCGGGCCGCATCAACCACCACGCGAACCATGTTGGAGGGAATGGCAAAACCGATGCCGATCGAGCCGCCAGACTGGCTGAAAATCGCCGTGTTGATGCCGGCCAGCCGGCCATCCATGGTGAGCAGCGCCCCGCCAGAATTGCCCGGATTGATCGCCGCGTCGGTTTGGATGAAAAAGCCGAAATCGGTGACGCCGATATGGGTGCGGGCCAGAGCCGAGACGATGCCGCTGGTCGTGGTTTGGCCAACGCCGAACGGATTGCCCATGGCCAGCACCAGATCACCGACTTCCAGAGCGTCCGAATCGCCGATTTCCAGTGCTGCCAACCCGGCCGGAGCATCGATTTTCAACACGGCCAGATCGACGTTTTCGTCCTTGAGCACGATGCGGCTTTCGAACTCGCGCCCATCGGCCAGCGCCACTTTCACGCTATCGGCATTCTTGATGACGTGATTGTTGGTGACGATATAGCCGCTGGCGTCAACCACCACGCCCGAGCCAAGCGAGGACTGCGCCCGCTGCGGCGCGTTGCGGCCAAAGAACTGGCCGAAAAACGGATCGTCGAAAAACGGCGATTGCTCAACCTTGGCCGTTGCATAGACATTGACCACCGAGGGTGACGCCAGCATGACCAGCGGCGCGAATGACAATTGCATTTCGCCCGAGGAAAACGGTGCGCGCTTGACCGGCTCGAGCCTGGCGCTGGGCGCGGGCGTGTCGGAAAACAAGCCTTCAAACAACTGGCGCAATTGCGCTTCCTGCGCTTGGGCGGCAAACCCGCCCGCCAACAGCGGCAAGCCCACGGCCAGCGCCAAAAATGTCCGTTTGAAGCCCATGCCGAATCCTCCGGTTTGCGCAGCCATTGTCGCCATGATTGTGCAAATTGAAAGGCGGACGGCCGGGCCGAGTTGCCGCACGTATCGGCACATCACCCTTGCGGGTGATGGCGTGACGATTGAGCCCTTGGCAAACTCGGCGCAATTGGAAAAGGAGAATTTCATGCCAGCATCGTCAGGACGCCCGTCCCGCTTGGCAATCGCCCTGGTGGTTTCAGCACTTATGCCGGGCGCCGTTAATGCCTATTCCAACGCCGCTGACTATGTTGCCGACCAACAGGCTGCCCAAGGTTGCCGAGGCGGAATCGGAACATTCAGCCAATTGTGGGAAACCGACCTGACCGGCGACGGCAGGCCCGACCTTGTCATCGATCACGCAAACCTGCGCTGCGGCAGCGGCGAAAGCAGTAAATTATGCGGGGCATCCACCTGCGAGGCCGCAATTTATGTACGCAAAGGCCAATTGCTCAAGCGGGCGTATTCAATTTACGGCTCCATCGACAAGCTTGGCGGCGGACGAATTCGCGTGATGGAGTATCAGCCAGCCGCCGCCGGGCCGGGCCGCGCACGAATCCTGAAATGGAACGGTTCGCGCTTCAAATAGCCAAAACAAATGAAAAAGCCCCGCACTGGGCGGGGCCTTTCCGAAATCAAACCAACATCAGCCTATTCGGCATCGCTGTCCGGATTGGCGGCGCGCTCGGCTTCGACACGGGCGAGATCAGCC
>JBATMU010000132.1:0-2907 GCA_049289995.1 Rhizobiaceae bacterium
TGGCATGATCTCCACGCTCGTCGAGCAACGCAAACGGGCCAACGAGCCGCTCGGCAGGATCAGAGTGCTGTCCAAGAGTCTTGCCCTGTTGGCGGCAGCGCCTTTGCGCAGCCTTGTGCGGCTTGGACAGGCGCAATCCATGTCAATCGCCTCTTATCCGCTGCATGTCGCAATCGGCCGGGTGATGGGGGAACTGGGGATGTTTCATGAGCAATATCGCCAGCCCGAAAAGAATTGAGCCTTTCGCGCTGCATGGCGCAATTTCGGCGCGCTCAGCCGCAATTGCCCTGGCGACGCTCGTGCTGTGCCTTCTGCTGATTTCCTTCAAGCCCTATCAGCCCCTGCCTGAACCCGGCAGCCAGACCGGCGGCGATATCATAAACCAGATCGGCTTCACCGGGCTTGGACTTGGATCTGCGCTGGCGATGCTGGTTCTGGCGCCGCGAACCCTTCTTGCCTCGCTATTGGGCGCTGGATGGTTTGTCATGTTCGGATTTCTCGCGCTCTCCGTCCTCAACGCGCCCGACCCGGCATCGGCGCTGCGGACGTCCATCTTCACTCTGTCGGCATTGCTGGGCGTGCTCGCGGTCCTGACGCTGCCGCGGGATGCCGACGGCTTGTCCATTGTGTTGTTTACAGCCGGAATCTTGACGCTGGCCGTGAGCTATGCGGGTTTAGCGCTGTTTCCTGAATTGGCCAAGCATACAGCGGATTCTGTGGAAGCCGAACATGCCGGACTGTGGCGCGGCGTTTTCCCGCACAAGAACATCGCCGGCCCGGTCATGGCGAGCCTGAGTTTTGCCGGCGTTTATCTTTATCGGCGCGGCTGGGCGGTCAGGGGAAGCCTGCTGTTTGCGCTCGCTTTCCTGTTCATGGCCAATACCGGTTCGAAAACAACACTGGGACTGGTTCCGCTTGTCGCCGCTGCAGTCATCGTGCCGGGCTTGATCGGCTTGCGCAGGCTGACGCCGGTTATTTTCGCGTTCGGCATGATCGGCGGTTCGCTCGCAACCATCGGCATCGTCTTCATCAAGCCGCTCAAGGAACTGGCCCGGGATCTTGCGCCAAACCTGACCTATACGGGACGCACGCAGCTGTGGTCGTTCAGCGGCGACATGATCGCCAAAAAACCGTGGACCGGTTACGGCTATGAGAGTTTCTGGGGCACGCCAACCGTTACAGCCATGGACCGGTTTTTCGATCAGGATTGGGACATCTCCAATATTGTTCATGGCCACAATGGCTATCTAGACATTGCCATCCATATGGGATTGCCGGCGCTGGCGGCGGCGTTGATCCTTTTCATCGCAGTGCCGATGTTCGACTATGCGCGCACGCCGCTGCGCCGCGAAAACGTATTTCTGTCGGACTTTTTCATGATGGTTTGCATATTTGGCGCATTCAACGCGCTGCTGGAATCATTTTTCTTTCGCCGCGCTGATCCGGTCTGGCTCTTGTTCTTCATGTCGCTGATCGGCCTGAGAATGACGGCGCGCTTTGCGGTTCAAACGCGCACTGACTGAAATCCTCTCTTTGGCTTGCCCTGCGGTTTTGCTAAGACATGATGCGCACAAGTGGGAGCATGAATATGCACGTCGTTCTGGCAGGTTGCGGCAATATGGGTTTCGCCATGCTGTCGGGATGGATTGGCTCCGGCCGGCTTGCGGCTGCCAATGTGACCGTGGTTGAACCCAATGATGCGCTTCGTGACCGTGCCGCACAGCTCGGCGTAGAGGTTGCGAAAAGCGCAGCTGCGGTCAGCATCGCACCGGGACTGGTGGTCGTCGCCGTCAAGCCCCAGGTCATTCGCGCCGTGCTCAGCGAGTGGGCGCGGTTTGGAAATGGGCAAACGGCTTTTCTGTCGATTGCGGCGGGCACACGGATTTCCGTATTTGAAGACATTCTCGGCCAGAAAACGCCCATTATCCGCTGTATGCCCAATACGCCCGCAGCAATAGGATTGGGCATGATGGCGCATTTTTCGAACAGCGCGGTATCGTCCGGCTTGAAGGATTTCGCAATCAATTTGCTGGCCGCGTCCGGCCGCGTTGCCGAATTGACAAATGAAGACCAGATGGACGCGGTGACCGCCGTATCCGGCTCGGGTCCGGCCTATGTGTTCCATTTCATCGAATGCCTGACAGAGGCGGCAAAACAGGTCGGCCTGCCCGATGACATTGCCGGTCTTTTTGCCATGCAGACCGTCTATGGCGCCGCAAGCCTGGCGGCGAAAAGCACGGATTCGCCATCGAAGCTCCGCGAACAGGTGACCAGCCCGAACGGCACAACGGCAGCGGCGCTTTCTGTGCTTATGGGCGAAGGCCGATTGCAGGGTCTGGTCAGCGAGGCGGTGGAAGCGGCGCGAAAGCGATCGGTTGAACTGGGTTGAGCGTGAATGGCGCAGCGCAGTTCCATGTCGTGATTTCACCGGCAGCGGACAAGTGACCGATGAAACCGGACCGGTTTGCGCAAGTATGGGAGAGGTGGTGCCTAGAGCCGGAATGGAACCAGCGACACGTGGATTTTCAAACGGCCGCGGTATCTGTGCAATCTGGCTCAGATGTAAGTACATTGTTTTGGTGGATTGATAATTTAGTTTTGATCAAACTTTTCGTCCCACTTCAAATGTTCTCAAATCGACACGTTCAAGCGCGTGGTTTTCGAACCCCTTACGACACCCCAAGTGACCTTGCCCCGAACTTTTATCCAGTTTTGAATTCGCTCTGACGGTTGAATATGCCCTGTTGGGCTGGTTGTGCAATGGCCATGGGCGCAGAGCCCTCAGAGTACGCAGCGCCTATGGCCATTACTTTTTCAGGCGTTGCGGTTCTCGTGTTTTTGAACTCGGATGGCGTCAGCCAGCCGAGCCTTGAGTGCGGTCTCTGGTGGTTATAGTCGTGGCGCCAC
>JBATMU010000133.1:0-8767 GCA_049289995.1 Rhizobiaceae bacterium
GGAGTTCAGGGGCGGCTTGCGCCGCCCCCTTTTTTTCGGCTGATTTGATCAACCGCCGTGCTTGTGCTTGGCGTGCGGGTCGCCGCCTTCGATCATCAGCGTGCCTTCGAAGGAATCGAGCCGAGCAGTCAGTTCATCTCCGAGCTTGGCTTCTTCGGCTGCCAGAGTCGCCGCAATGGCTTGCGCGTCGGCTTCCGGAACGCCCATCTGGGTCAGTTTGGCTGCCTGTTTGGCATCGGCACCCGTGCACAGGTGAATGACCCATTGATCATCCTTTTTTCGCAGCAAGGCGCGTCCGCCCTTGCCCGTTTGTGACCAACCAGCCACGGCAAAGCCGTTCTGCACAGCCACAGGAGCCACCGTCAGCGGCGCTTCGGGGCTGTCAAACTGCGCTTTCAGCAGGTGCTCAATTTGGCCTGCATCGTCCATCTGGCCGTGCATGGCCGCATGGTCCATTTCACCATGCTTCATTTCGCCATGCTGCATCTGCTTGGCGTTGGCGGGCATGACCGGCAGGACCAGATCGACCTTGCCCGCCTTTTCAAACTCGAGCGTCAGGTTGACCACAGCGCCTTCCTGGAAAGGCGCCGGCACGCCCATGAACATGACATGGAAACTGCCGGGCTTGAGTTCGACGCTGCCGCCGGCCGGAATTTCCAGCCCGCCTTCGACGGGCCGCATGTTCATGACCCCGTCCACAACTTCCATCATGTGGATTTCGACGCGCGGCGCAGACGGCGATGAACCGGCAATCAGCTTGTCGGCGTCCTTGCCAGTGTTGGTTATCTTCATGAACCCGCCGCCGGCCGGCTGGCCGTTCAGCATGGCGCGGGTCCAGTAGCCGGTGATCTCCAGATCACCCGCCTTGACCGGCGCCGTTTCCGGGGCCGCCGCCATGGCGCCATGATCGTGGGCGGCATGCCCGCCTGTTTCAGAGGCCTTTATCACCAGGCCCGGCGCAGGATGCTTAAGTGAATGCGGATCCTGCCCTGCGGCGGGGATTTCATTCCATGACACCTGGTCGACATCGCAGGATTGTGTGGTGATGAAGGACAGAACCTGGCCATCCTCCACCTCGGCAAGCTGGCCGCTGATGACGAACTCGTCGTAAAAATCGCTGGGAAGCGAGCCGCCTTTCCAAACCACTGCTTTCGGACCGGCTTTCAGTTCAGAGCCAAAATAGTCATAGGTCTTGGCATAGTCGCCCTTCTCAACGACCACTTCCCAGCCCGCCTTGGGCATGGGTTTGGCAGCGATAAAGCCTTCCGGCAGTTCGATACGGACCGTGTCGGTCGGCTTGTCGCCGCAGCCATGCGGAATCCGCATGACGGCCTTATAGGATCCGGCCGACGCCTCTGCCTTTTCGAGCGTGGCATGGGCCATGGCGGTGACGATGGATGCGACTGTCAGTGCAATCGCTGCAGAAAACGAGAAAAGCAGCCGGCGGCTGCGAAGAATGTCGTGACGCATGGAAGTCATCCTTTGTGCGTGAAATGCGAAAAGTCGGCCGCTTGCGCGGCCCGGTGCAATTCAGGCAGACGGGATTGGCGGGGCGCGGATCGCCGCAATGCGCACATTTGGCCGCACATTCCATGCAGCATGGTCTTCATGCGGAACAAAGGCGCTGGCTGTTCGGGAAAGCGGCGCAAAGGCCGGAACTGATGGCTGCACCGCCTTTGCCGGCGCGCCGGAACAAGTCCCTGTGATGCAGGCCGGGCAATCATCGGCAGCACCCACGGGCACGCCATCGGGTGAACGCTCTTGACCAAAGGCCGAGCAAATCTGCCAGCCCAGCGGCGTGCCCGACGCGCGCGCTTCGGCCAGCGGATGAAACATGCCAATCAGAAGGAGCAGTGCAGAGACAAACGCAAACAGCCTGCCGTCGCGCCTAAGCGCGGCCAAGCCTGCCTTCTGTCTGCCAGCTGTTGTCATGGGAGTTTTCTAGCTGCTTCCGACCGCGCAGGGAAGCCTGACGAATGCGGGATCAACGCGCAGCAGGGCTGCAAACTCAATGCGGCCAACATTGCCGAAGTTTAATTTGTATATGCACATATCATCACTACTTCATGTTTGTAACGCCAACCCATTTGCATTCAAACAGGAGGTCGCCATGACCGTTTTCACCCGCTCCACCCTCGCAGTTGCTGTTCTTCTCGCTTCCGGTTTTGCTGCCTCCGCCGAAGAGCGCGGCGAGCATTTCATGAAAAACTGGGATGCCAATGCCGATGGCATTGTGACGCTTGAAGAGGCACAGACCCGCCGCGCCGACATGTTCGCATCGTTTGATGCCGACACGGATGGTTTCCTTACCGAGCCCGAGCTGAAACTCATGGACGAAATGCGCGACAACGAGCAGGCCTCGATGAACGGCGGCCAGGGCATGGGTCAGGGCATGGGCCAAGGAATGGGCGGCCAGGGCAAACGCCATGGCCAAGGCATGGGTCAGGGCATGGGCCACGGCCAGGGCATGGGCGGCCAGGGCAAACGCCACGGCCAGGGCATGGGTAACGGCCAGGGCAAACACCACGGCCAGGGCATGGGTAACGGCCAGGGCATGGGCGGCGGACATGGCCAAGGCGGCCATGCCGGACTCGATGCCGACAATGACGGCAAGATCAGCAAGGTGGAATTCACCGGAGATGTCGCCGCCTGGCTTGGAAAATTCGACCGTGACGGCAACGGTGCTGTGACCGCCAAGGATTTCTGATCCCGCGTGATCGCGGTCGCCAAAGCTTCAATCAAGTTGTTCGGGAAGCGCCAGGCAGGCGCTTCCCGATTTCATTTGATATCAGCCGCCATGCTGATGCGGCATTTCCTTGGCATCTGCCGGTGCGGCGGGCATTTCAACGTCCACTTCACCGGCCTTTTCAAAGACCAGCTTCACCTTGATGGCATCGCCTTCCTTGATGCCGTCCGTCAAAGCCATGAACATGATGTGATAGCTGCCCGGCTTGAGCTCAACCTTGCCTCCGGCGGGAATTTCCAGCCCGTCCTTCAGTTCGGACATTTTCATCACATCGCCTTCCATCTTCATCTCATGGACCTGAACCATGGGCGTAAGAGGCGAGGTGGCCGACTTGAGACGGTCGGCTTCGGTTCCCTTGTTTTCAATGACCATGAAACCGCCGCCGGCGGGCTGCCCGGCCAGCGTGGCTCGGGTCCAGGCATTGGTGATTTCGATGGAGCCGGCCTTGATCACGGCATTTTCCGCAAAAGCGGTGACAATGGACACAAGGGACAGCGCTGCGGCGGCGGCAAGCGGCAAAATGTAACGGTTCATGGAATCAGTCCTTTTCAGAATTCTTGATCAACTGCGGCTGCGAAGGCCGCATGGGCATGATTGATTTTCAAACACTGAATGGCGGAGCTTGTCCCGGCGGTTTCAGCTTCCACGGGCTGGCAGCAAGGGGCCGGGAGAGAGGGGACGGAAAGTCCGCCGGCTCCGCGCCTGCCAATGGAAGCACACACTCTGCCGTGGCGGCAGGAACTGAAAAAAGCGGAACATGGTGACCGACGACGCAAGCCGGACAATCATCGGCCAGACCAGGAAATACGGCATTTCCCGAAACACCGTAGCTGGAGCAAATGACGGCGGCGAACGGCTTTCCTGCGGCTTTGGCCTCCGCAAGCGGCTGCAGAAACGGCAGGAACAGCAAAACGATCGCCAGCCACGCACCGGCAATCCGGTCGCGGCGCAAGTCCTGCAGCACACTGGCGCGTCGGATCTGGCCCATGGCCGTTTGATAGAGCAATCAGCGGCAATCGGAAAGGCGGCAAATCGCCTGCGGCGTTATGAGCGGCAACATGGCTTCAACGCGGCAAACAAGCTTGGCTGCCGGAGCATACCTTCGTTTCAGGCCGCGCCATTTTTCAGGATTTGCAGGGAGGAAGGGGGGAGCCCGCAGGTTCCTGCTGGAATTCCACCTGTAACCCGAACCTTTGCAAATTTGACAACGCTTTTGGCTGTCTTTCCGCTGCAACCGGTGCCGCTGCTCATTCGATCGCGGAAGTGATCGGCAAGCCGTAGAAATCGGCAACCGCCTTCCAGGCGGTCGCCGCATCATCAACATGGGTGATGATGTCCTGGTCGCCGGGCGAGATCGTGCCTTGCTCGGCAAGGAAGTCGAGATTGACAGCCTTTTTCCAGAACTCCGAGCCGAACAGCAGCACCGGCACACGCTCCATGCGGCCAGTCTGCATCAAAGTCAGCGTCTCGAACAACTCGTCCATCGTGCCGAAACCGCCGGGAAACACCGCAACAGCCTTGGCGCGCATGACGAAATGCATCTTGCGGATGGCGAAATAATGGAAGTTGAACGACAGTTCCGGCGTCACATAGGGATTGGGGGCCTGTTCGTGCGGCAGCACGATGTTGAGTCCGATCGACGGGGCGCCGACATCGTGGGCGCCGCGGTTGCCCGCTTCCATCACGCCTGGCCCGCCGCCGGTGACCACGACGAACTCGCGATGATCTGTGGTGGCGGAATGATCCGAACACAGGCGGGCGAATGTGCGCGCTTCTTCATAAAAGCGGGCATTGGCGAGCAAATTCTGGCGTTGGGTCTCGTTTTTGGCGGCCCAGGCTGCGCCGCCCGGCTCGGGAATGCGTGCGCCGCCAAACAAGATGACGGTCGAGCGGATGTCATGCTCGGCCAGCATCATTTCGGTTTTCAGCAATTCCAGCTGCAACCGGACCGGGCGCAGTTCGCGCCGAGTCATGAAATCCACGTCGGTAAAAGCCAGCCGGTAGGAGGGCGAGCGCGTCTGCGGCGTGTCGGGCACCTGTTCGGCGCGCGCCCGGTCGACGTCCGAATGCGCCAAGGTGGTCCACTGGTTTTTTTCGGTCGGATTCATCATGTCCCCACAGGCAGGCGGCGCACTGGTGCGATTGACCCCCGCCAGCCGATTTGGCATAGCGCGCAGGCGGCAAGCCTAGAGCGCGGCGCTTAACACCCCGTTTACTGGAGACAGCCATGACCCGCCCCGGCCCTGCCCAACTGGAAAGCATCATCAATGCGGCATTTGACGCCCGCAACACGGTCTCATTGTCAACCACGGGCGAAATCCGCGACGCAGTCGACCATGCGCTTGACCTGCTGGACAGCGGCGAAGCCCGGGTGGCCGAACGCGGCGCGGACGGCACATGGACCGTCAATCAATGGCTGAAAAAGGCCGTGCTCCTGTCGTTCCGGCTGACCGACAATGCTGTCATGCCCTTTACATCCGCCGACGGTTCGCTGGCACAGGGTTTTGACAAGGTGGCGCTCAAATATGCCGGATGGGGCGACAACCAGTTTCGCGCCGCCGGTTTCCGCGCCGTGCCGGGGGCCATTGTCCGCCGCTCTGCCTATATCGCCAAAGGCGCGGTGCTGATGCCGTCCTTCATCAATCTTGGCGCACGGGTCGGCGAAAACACCATGGTCGACACCTGGGCCACGGTCGGCTCCTGCGCGCAGATCGGCGCCAATGTCCATCTGTCGGGCGGCGTGGGCATTGGCGGGGTGCTCGAACCCATGCAGGCGGGACCGACCATCATCGAGGACAATTGCTTCATCGGCGCGCGCTCCGAAGTGGTCGAAGGCTGCATCGTACGCGAAGGCTCGGTGCTCGGCATGGGGGTGTTCATCGGCAAATCCACCAAGATCGTCGACCGGGCGAGCGGGGAGATCAGTTATGGCGAAGTGCCGCCCTATTCGGTGGTGGTGGCCGGGTCGCTGGCCGGCAAGCCGTTCCCCGATGGAACTCCGGGCCCGTCACTTTATTGCGCGGTCATCGTCAAGCGCGTTGACGAAAAGACCCGTTCCAAGACCGGCATCAACGAACTTTTGAGAGATTGATTTTTCAAACGATTGGAGACACTTTCCGCTTGCCGTCAATTCCGGCGGAGGGGCTGAACAGAGGACGGATCCAATGGACTGGAAACATCTGCTTACAAGCTTCAACGGGCGCATCAACCGCGGCAAGTTCTGGGCGGCGATCGGCGTGGTTTTCGTGGTCAGCATCGCTGCGCAACTGATCGATGCCATGACCGGCATCGTCGTCATCCCGCTTGCCGAAGGAGCCGGCTTTGGGCCGCTCACGGTCCTCACCCTGCTTGCCTCGGTTTGGGTCGGTCTGGCGGTCTATGCCAAGCGCTGGCACGACCGCGGCAAATCCGGCTGGTGGTCGCTGATCATGCTGGTACCCATTATCGGCGGCATCTGGCTGATCGTGGAATGCGGCATCCTTGAGGGCGACAAAGGCCCCAATGCCTATGGACCGGATCCGCTTGGACGATAAGCCAAAAGAGCTCTGGCTGTTTTTCGGGTTGTCCGGCCGCATAAGCCGGATGCCCTTTTTCCTGGCAGGCATGCTGATCCAGGTCATCGTGACCTTCCTGTTTTACCGTGCCGGCATTGCCGAACCGGAAAGCCAGACCCAGCAAAACTGGGCGCTGGCTTTCATTTTTATCGGCATTGCTGGCAGCTATGCGATGATTGCGCTTGCCGCAAAACGCGCACATGACATGGGCAAGTCCGGTTTCCTGGCGCTCTTGATGATCGTGCCGGTCATCACGCTGTTTGCATTCGCCGCTTTTTGCCTGATGCCTGGG
Source organism: Rhizobiaceae bacterium (assembly GCA_049289995.1). Lineage (GTDB taxonomy): Bacteria > Pseudomonadota > Alphaproteobacteria > Rhizobiales > Rhizobiaceae > JBATMU01. The sequence continues at coordinate 6,593 of JBATMU010000133.1, forward strand.
GAACCGGCGCCCAACCGTTTTGGCGACTGGCCGAACGCGCCGGGCAGGAACCGCTGATATGCCCTATCGCTCGCTCAGGGCCAATCTTATTATCGAAACGGCCGAAACGCTTGCGGCGCGGGTCAGTGAGCGCTTTCCGAAATCGGGGCTGACCGGCGTCGCCAAGGAACTGATCGCCCTGTCAAAAGACATCCAGACCGACGTCAAGACCATCGGCGAGCCGATTGTCTGGCTTCGCATGGTGCTGGGCATCGTGGTGGCCAGCGGCACCGGGGCTTTCATCCTGCTCGCCTGGCTGGTTGCCAAGGACAGCACCGAAGCCATCGGCGCGAGCGATCTGGTGCAGGCGGTGGAGGCAGCCATCAATACTGCCGTGCTGTCAGGCGCTGGCCTGTTTACGCTGGTCAAACTTGAGGAACGCCTCAAGCGGCAGCGGGCGCTCAACGGCCTGCACGGCATTCGCTCGCTGATTCACGTCATCGACATGCACCAGCTGACCAAGGACCCCGCAGCGCTGAATGCCGATTTCGCGCCGACCGCATCGTCTCCGACCCGCCAAATGAACCGCGCGGAACTGTTGCGCTATCTCGACTACTGCTCGGAAATGCTGGCGCTGACCGGCAAGATCGCAGCTCTTTATGCACAGGCGCTGGACGACGCGGTGGTGGTCGGCGCAGTCAATGACATTGAAACCCTCGGCTCGAACCTGTCGCGCAAGGTCTGGCAAAAAATATCCCTGATCAGCAGCACCGGATCACAACGCCTGCCCAAGGGCGGGTGACAGCACCGCGCGGTTCGGTTATCGCTAGAGCATGCCCAATACGCCAAATATGACAGATCCGGCTGCCGTGCTTGCGGCCCTCATCCGCTGCCCGTCAGTGACGCCTGCCGAAGGCGGTGCTCTCACCGTTCTTTCCGCCATGCTGTCGAAACTCGGCTGCATCTGCGAGCGGCCGGTGTTTTCCGAGCCGGGCACTCCGGACATTGAAAACCTCTATGGCCGCCTTTCGGGAAACGGTCCGCACCTGATGTTTGCCGGCCATACCGACGTTGTGCCGGTTGGCGATGCCTCCGCCTGGACGCAGCCACCCTTTGGCGCCAACATTGCCAATGGCGAGATGTATGGACGCGGCGCTGTCGACATGAAGGGCGGCATTGCCTGCTTTGTGGCGGCACTTGCCCGGCATCTGGGCCGCGAGGGCAAGATCAAGGGATCGGTATCGTTCCTCATTACCGGCGATGAGGAAGGCCCGGCGGTAAACGGCTCGGTCAAGCTGCTGGACTGGGCTGCGAAAAAGGGCGAGCACTGGGACGCGGCGCTGGTTGGCGAGCCGACCAATCCGGATGTGCTGGGCTCGATGATCAAGATCGGCCGGCGCGGCTCGGTTTCCGGCACGGTCACCGTGTTCGGCACGCAGGGCCATGTCGCCTATCCGCATCTGGCCGACAATCCGGTGCGCGGCCTGATGACCCTGGCCGAAGCGCTGATGTCCCCGGCGTTTGACGCAGGCAGCAAGGATTTCCAGCCGTCCAATCTGGAAGTCACCAGTTTCGATACCGGAAACCCGGCCACCAATGTCATTGCCGCCAAGGCGGCTGCCAGCTTCAACATCCGCTTCAATGACAATTGGACGGCTGAAACGGTGATGGCGGAAATCCACAACCGGCTGGACGCCGCCTCGCGCCGCAAAGGCTTGCGAAAAGGCCGCAAGACGCCGATTGCCTATGAACTGGCGTTTTCCGAGCGGCCAAGCCATGTGTTCCTGACCCGCGACGACAGGCTGGTCGGCACGCTGAGCCGCGCCATCACCGGCGTAACCGGCATTGCGCCGCAATTGTCGACCTCGGGCGGCACGTCGGATGCGCGCTTCATCAAGGATTACTGCCCGGTCGCCGAATTCGGACTGGTCGGCAAAACCATGCATATGGTCGATGAGCGGGTGCCGCTCGTTGATCTTGAAAAATTGACGCAAATCTACGAAGCCTTCCTCGCTGATTGGTTCGGCTGAGCCATGCGGATTGACGATCATGCCGCCAGGTCCATCCGCGCCGCTTGGGCCATCATTGCCGGGCGCAAGACGGCGATGACCGAATTGGACCTGACGCCTGACGGTTTGTGGCGTTCATTTTCCGCGATCATCATCTCCGCGCCCGCCCTTGCCATGGGCTGGCTGG
>JBATMU010000134.1:0-3287 GCA_049289995.1 Rhizobiaceae bacterium
GGACCAATCCCATGCCCGCTTATCGCTCCCGCACTTCCACCCATGGCCGCAACATGGCCGGCGCGCGCGGCCTGTGGCGCGCCACCGGCATGAAGGACGGCGATTTCGGCAAGCCGATCATCGCGGTGGTCAACTCGTTCACGCAATTCGTGCCGGGCCATGTGCACCTGAAGGATCTTGGCCAGTTGGTGGCGCGCGAGATCGAGAAAGCCGGCGGCGTCGCCAAGGAATTCAACACGATCGCCGTGGATGACGGAATCGCCATGGGCCATGACGGCATGCTCTATTCGCTGCCGTCGCGCGAGCTGATCGCCGACTCGGTGGAATATATGGTCAATGCGCATTGCGCCGATGCCATGGTCTGCATCTCCAATTGCGACAAGATCACGCCCGGCATGCTGATGGCTTCGCTCAGGCTCAACATTCCGACGGTGTTCGTCTCGGGCGGGCCGATGGAGGCCGGCAAGGTGATCCTGGGCGGCAAGATGCAGGCGCTTGACCTGGTGGACGCCATGGTGGCGGCTGCCGATGACAGCGTTTCCGATGAGGATGTGGCGAAAATTGAACGCTCGGCCTGCCCGACCTGTGGGTCCTGCTCGGGCATGTTCACCGCCAATTCGATGAACTGTTTGACCGAGGCGCTTGGCCTGTCGCTGCCGGGCAATGGCTCCGTGCTGGCCACCCATGCCGACCGCAAGCGGCTGTTCGAGCAGGCCGGCCACCTGATCGTTGACCTGGCCAAGCGCCATTACGAGCAGGATGACGTCAGCGTTTTGCCGCGCACCATCGCCGCCAAGGGGGCGTTCGAAAACGCCATGACGCTGGATATCGCCATGGGCGGCTCGACCAATACGGTGCTGCACATCCTGGCCGCCGCCCATGAGGCGGAGGTGGATTTCACCATGGACGATATCGACCGGCTGTCACGCAAGGTGCCGGTGCTATGCAAGGTGGCGCCGGCCAAATCGGATGTGCACATGGAAGACGTGCACCGGGCTGGCGGCATCATGGCCATTTTGGGCGAACTCAACCGCGCCGGGCTGTTGAATGCCAATCTGCCGACCGTGCATGCGCCGACGCTGGGCGAGGCGGTCGGCCGCTGGGACATTGCCGGACAGCCCGCCAAGGACGTCACGGACTTTTTCCTTGCCGCGCCCGGCGGCGTGCCGACACAGGTGGCGTTTTCGCAGAACCGCCGCTGGGAGGATCTCGACACCGACCGCGAAAAGGGCGTTATCCGCTCGGCCAAGACGCCGTTCTCGAAAGACGGCGGGCTGGCGGTGCTCAAGGGCAATATCGCGCCCGACGGCTGCATCGTCAAAACGGCGGGCGTCGATGAGAGCATTTTGAAATTTTCAGGCCCGGCCCGGGTGTTTGAAAGCCAGGACGCCTCGGTGCAGGCCATCCTGTCCAACACCATCAAACCCGGCGATGTCATCGTCATCCGCTATGAAGGACCGCGCGGCGGACCGGGCATGCAGGAAATGCTCTATCCGACCAGCTATCTGAAATCCAAGGGCTTGGGCAAAGCCTGCGCGCTGATTACCGACGGGCGGTTTTCGGGCGGCACATCGGGGCTTTCCATCGGCCATGTCTCGCCGGAAGCCGCCGAGGGCGGGCTGATCGGCCTGGTGGAGGAAGGCGACCTTATCGAGATCGACATTCCCAACCGGACCATCAACCTTGCCGTCGGTGACAATGTGCTGACCGAACGCCGCGCCGCCCAGGACGACAAGGGCTGGCAGCCGTCCGAAAAGCGCAAGCGCAAGGTCACAACGGCGCTGAAAGCCTATGCGGCGTTTGCGACGAGCGCGGCGCGCGGGGCGGTCAGGCAATTGCCGGATTGAGTGCTAGGCGTTTGATGGCATGACAATGGCGTGAGACGCCTGGGCAGGATTTCCGGCTGGCTCCGATCCGGCAGCTTTGTCGGCCATCCCGCCTTTCGTTTCACAACGTGAAGCCATCACACCAAGAACTGGAAAACATTGAACCAGCATCCTAGATAGAACCTGCCGGACCGGTCACTGGCGGGGGAATTGCATGGATTTCTTGTTGGTACTGCTAGGCTTGGTGCTGTTGTTTTATGGCGGCGAGGGTCTGGTTCGCGGCGCGGTGGCGCTGGCCGAACGGCTTGGCATGTCGAAACTGATCATCGGATTGACAATTGTCGGCATGGGCACGTCCATTCCGGAATTGCTGGTATCCGTACGCGCGGCAATTGCCGGTTCTTCCGACATCGCAATCGGCAATGTCGTTGGCTCCAACATTTCCAATGTGTTGGTCATTCTCGCCGTCGCTGCACTGGTGGCGCCGATTGCGGGGTGGAACGGCAATGTGCGCCGCGATGCGGTTTTCGGCGCTGCGGCCGCGTTCCTGCTGATGCTGCTTGGCTTTTCCGGCGGGATCGGCCGGTTCGCCGGCTTGGCGATGACCGCAATGATGGCGGCCTATCTTTGGTATGTTTATCGCCAGGAAAAAATTGATCCGCCGCCGCTGGTCGATCATTTCGACGCAGAAGTGCATCACGACATGACACAGCGCACGGCTGCAGCATTTGTCGCGGGAGGGTTTTTGCTGTTGTTTGCCGGCGCCGAGGCGCTGGTCACCGGCGCAGTGTCCATTGCTCAATCGATGGGATTGAGCGAACGCGTAATCGGTTTGACAATTGTTGCTGTCGGCTCTTCGCTTCCGGAATTGGCGGCTGCGGTGGCTGCGGCCAAACGCGGCCATACCGACGTCGCAATCGGCAATGTCGTGGGGTCGAACATTTTCAATGCACTTGGCATTCTCGGGCTTGCAGCAATGGTCAAGCCAATTGCAATCGCGCCAACGATAGCGGCGATCGACATTCCCATCATGGGAGCGGTCATGGCAGGCCTGGCAGTCGGCGTGTTCAAACTGAAAACACTCAACCGGCGTATCGGGATTGCGATGCTCTCTGCCTATGCGCTTTATATCGTGGTGTTGCTTGCGCTTTAACCGTCCCCCCTGCCTTCACCCCGCCCATGGCCTATCCGCCCGGCAACCGCCGGTCCCTGCTGGGGGCTGAACGGAAGGCGGGAAGGCAAAAACCCTCAGCGTCAAGCCAAAAGCGCTTCCGCTTCCCGTGTCTTCGCTCTCGACCTTCCCGCCCCTTTCAGGGCGGGCTGCAAGTGTAAGGAAAAAGAGCGCACCTCTCCCGCGCCACGCCCGGTTGCCCGTCTGGCTGTTGGAAAAGTCTTCATTTCGCCTGCCGATGGCATGGCGTGGGAAGGCGGGGCTGCGGTCCTGCCTTGGGTTGGTAGTGG
>JBATMU010000135.1:0-6897 GCA_049289995.1 Rhizobiaceae bacterium
CTAATCGCCCGGCCCGAAGGCGGAAGGGGGATTTAAGCCTTCATGCGGAATGCCGCAAGCCTGTTTTGTTCAACGCCTCGAAGATTGAACTGCGCACGGCAGCCGATCAGGAGTGTGGCGCATAACAATCCGCGCCGCTGTCTTCCCTAATCCGCAAGGGTTTGGCAGGCCGCGCGGGAAATCGGCGCTGCGATGCTTGACACCCCAAGCCGAACCGCTTAATTCACCGCCCGTGATCGGGGTTCGCCCCGTGTGCGCGGGTGTAGCTCAGTCGGTTAGAGTGCCGGCCTGTCACGCCGGAGGTCGCGGGTTCGAGTCCCGTCACTCGCGCCATTTTTTCTTGTCCAGCCAAAGACGCCCTTGGGGCGAAACGGGATTTTGCCATTCAGCATTGGCAATTGCCCGGCAAGTGTGTTTGGCTGCGGACCAGAAAATGGCGCTGCTGGCTGCCGGGGAGGCGGGCCACATGAACAAGCAGGATTTGGCAAAGCCGGTCAAAGCGGCAATCCGGCCGGAAACCCCGCCGTCGCGGCTAGACGAGGCGGCGCGCGCCGGCTGGCTCTATTATGTGGCCGGCAATACCCAGGACCAGATCGCCGCCAAGCTCGGCGTGTCGCGCCAATCCGCCCAGCGCCTCGTGTCGTTGGCGGTCAGCGAGGGCCTGGTCAGGGTCCGCATTGATCACCCCATCGCCAAATGCCTGGATCTCGGCAAGCAATTGCGCGAGCGTTTTTCGCTCGACCACGCCGAAGTCGTGCCGTCTGATCCGGCCTCGCAATCCTCCACCCTCGGCATCGCCGAGGCGGCAGCTGCCGAAATCGAGCGCCGCCTGCGCAGCGAAAACCCGGTCATCATGGGCATAGGCACGGGCCGCACGCTGAAAGCGGCCATCGAACAATTGCCGCCGATGGAATGTCCGCAGCACAAGGTTGTCTCGTTGACCGGCACCATTGCGCCGGATGGCTCCGCCGCCTTCTACAACGTGGTTTTCACCATGTCTGACCGGGTAAAAGCCCGGTCATTCCCGATGCCGCTGCCGGTTATTGCCACGTCTATCGAAGAAAAACTGATGTTGCATTCCCAGCCGATGATCCATTCGACACTGGAGCTGGCCCGCCGCGCCGACATCACCTTCCTCGGCATTGGCGATCTGGGCCCCGGCGCGCCGCTTTTGGTTGACGGCTTTGTTTCGGACGCCGAGCTGCGCGCCCTGCAGAAGGCCGGAGCCGTTGCCGAAATCGTCGGCTGGGCTTTTGACCGCGAAGGCCGATTGATAGACGGGTTGACCAATGACCGCGTTGCCTCCGCGCCCATACCGTCGCGGGAAACGTCTTTGGTGATCGCGCTGGCCATGGGGCCGCGCAAATATGACGGGCTTTTCGGTGCGCTGTCGCGCCGGCTGGTCAATGGCGTCATCACCGATGAGGCAACCGCCGGGCACCTGCTCGCCCAGCGCTGATCTGCCCGAAACAGATTATCCCGCAATTCAACGCGTTTGCGCGAATTGCTGCGCTGCAGCGACGAATCCGCATTGACTTGGCGCGCTACCAAATGAATATTCGCCCACAGCCAAAGCAAATGCTCACTTTGGTCCATTTGGGAGGACGTCCATGAAGCTGAAAACCGCCATCCTCGGCGCGGTGTCGCTGATCACCATGATCAGTGTCGCGCAGGCCGAAACCAAGCTCACCATCGCCACCGTCAACAATGGCGACATGATCCGCATGCAGGGTCTGACCGACGATTTCACCGCCGCCAATCCGGACATCAAGCTGGAATGGGTGACGCTCGAAGAAAACGTGCTGCGTGAAAAGGTCACCACCGACATCGCCGCCAAGGGCGGCCAATTCGACGTTCTGACCATCGGCACCTATGAAGTGCCGATCTGGGGCAAAAAGGGCTGGCTGCTGCCGCTGACGGCTGTCGATGATCCGGCTGATCTTCTGCCTGCCATCGCCGGCGGCCTGACCGTTGACGGCAAGCTGATGGCTGCGCCGTTCTATGGCGAATCCTCGATGGTCATGTACCGGACCGATCTGGTCGAAGCCACCGGCCTGAAAATGCCGGAAGCGCCGACCTGGACCGAAATCAAGGCGATTGCCGACAAGATCACCAACAAGGAAAAAGAGATTTACGGCGTCTGCCTGCGCGGCAAGGCCGGTTGGGGCGAGAACATGGCGTTCATCACCGCAACCTCCAACTCGTTCGGCGCCCGCTGGTTTGATGAAAACTGGAAGCCGCAGTTCGATCAGCCCGAATGGAAGGCGACGCTCGACTTCTATCTCGACCTGTTGAAGACCGATGGCCCTCCCGGCGCATCCTCGAACGGCTTCAACGAAAACCTTGCTTTGTTCAATTCGGGCAAGTGCGGCATGTGGATCGACGCCACCGTCGCAGCATCGTTCGTGACCGGCAAGGAATCGACCGTCGCCGACAAGGTCGGCTTTGCACTGGCGCCGGACAATGGCCTGGGCAAGCGCGGCAACTGGCTGTGGGCGTGGTCGCTGGCCATTCCGGCGGGCAGCCAGAAGGAAGAAGCTGCACAGAAGTTCGTGTCCTGGGCGACATCCAAGCATTACACCGAACTGGTCGCCGCCAAGGAAGGCTGGGCCAACGTTCCGCCCGGCACCCGCTCGTCGCTCTACGCAAACCCGGAATATCAGAAGGTTCCGTTTGCCAAGATGACGCTTGACTCGATCAATTCTGCTGATCCGACCAAGCCGACCGTCAAGCCGGTTCCCTATGTCGGAGTGCAGTTCGTCGCCATTCCGGAATTTGCGGGCCTTGCCACCAAGGTCGGTGAAATCTTCTCGGCGGCTCTGGCCGGCGAAAAGACCTCGGATGCCGCTCTTGCCGAAGCGCAGGAAGCCGCCGTCCGCGAAATGACCAAGGCTGGTTACATCAAGTAACACTCCCTCCCGGAGAGCCTGACTGCCCGGCGTGAAGCCGGGCAGTCCCCTTCCGGTAAATCTGCCATACGCAAATTTTGACCAATGGGTGATCCGTCATGGCCACGCAGCAAACCCGCACGCTTGGAAAACTGGCAGTCGCCCCCTCCGTCATGGCGCTGTTTCTGTGGATGATTGTTCCACTGTCCATGACCATCTATTTCTCGTTCCTGCGCTACAACCTGCTTGATCCCAATGTGGCCTGCTCGCTGTCGACGCCGGGCCAATTGCTGGATGAGGCCAACCGCTGCCTCGCGGGCTTTTCAAATTACACCTACTTTCTGACCGATCCGGCCTTCTTCCGCGCGATGAAAAACTCGCTGATCCTGGTTGGCTGGGTTCTCACCATTTCCGTCGTGTTCGGAACCCTTCTGGCCTTGCTGCTGGACCAGGCGTTTTACGGCCGCGGCTTTGTGCGCATCATGATGATTGCGCCTTTCCTCATCATGCCGACCGTCAGCGCGCTGGTCTGGAAGAACATGATGATGAACCCCGTTTCCGGCGTGCTTGCCTGGCTGTTCAAATTGTTCGGGGCGCAGCCGATCGATTGGTTCGCCCATTATCCGATGACCGCCGTGGTCATCATGGTTTCCTGGCAATGGGTGCCGTTCGCCACGCTGATCCTTCTGACCTCGCTGCAATCGCTGGATGGCGAGCAGAAGGAGGCCGCCGAAATGGACGGCACGCCGCCGCTTTCGTTCTTCTGGTACATCATCCTGCCGCATCTCATCCGGCCGATGACCGTTGTCATCCTGATCGAGACGATTTTCCTGCTCAATGTCTTTGCCGAAATTTACGTCACCGGCACAGGCGGGCGGGCGGGCAACCTGCCGTTCCTTGTCTATCAATATGGCCTGATTTCCAACGACATCGGCGGCGCTTCGGCCGGCGGCATCATCGCAGTCATCCTCGCCAACATCGTTGCCTTCTTCCTGATGCGGATGATCGGCAAGAACCTGGACGCATGATCATGGCACGCAAGGAAACCGTCAAACGCAAACTGGTTGTCACCGCACTTGCCTGGTCAGTCGGCCTTCTGGTCTTCTTTCCGATCCTGTGGACGATCATGACCAGCTTCAAGACCGAAGGCGACGCAATCAACATTGCGAGCTTCTTTTCGACCGGCTGGACGACCGAGAGCTACGCCGTCGTGCAGGAGCGCTCGAACTACCTTCAGTTTGCCTGGAATTCCGTGGCTTTGGCGCTCGGCTCGACGTTGTTTGCGCTGGTAATCGCCATACCATCCGCCTGGGCAATGGCCTTTGCGCCGGGCGCCAAGACCAAGGATCTGTTGATGTGGATGCTGTCCACCAAGATGATGCCGCCGGTCGGCGCGCTCATCCCGATTTACCTGATCTTCCGTGATTTCGGCCTGCTGGATTCGCGCGGCGGCATCATCACGGTGCTGATGCTTCTCAACCTGCCGATCATCATCTGGATGCTCTACACCTATTTCAAGGAAATCCCTGGTGAAATCCTTGAAGCCTCGCGCATGGACGGCGCGTCACTGGGCAAGGAACTCCTCTACGTGCTGACGCCGATGGCCATTCCCGGCATAGCCTCAACGCTGCTTCTCAACATCATCCTTGCCTGGAACGAGGCGTTCTGGACGCTGGCCCTGACCACCAAGGATGCCGCCCCGCTCACCCAGTTCATTGCGTCCTATTCCAGCCCCGAAGGCCTGTTCTGGGCAAAGCTTTCGGCGGCATCGACCATGGCGGTCGCGCCGATCCTGGTTCTGGGCTGGTTCGCACAAAAACAGCTTGTCCGCGGTCTCACATTTGGAGCGGTGAAATAAATGGGCACGATTTCTCTCAAGGGCGCGCGCAAGGCTTTTGGCGACGCCGTCATCATTCCCGGTGCAAATCTCGACATCGAAAACGGCGAATTCGTCGTGTTTGTCGGCCCCTCCGGCTGCGGCAAGTCCACGCTGCTGCGCATGATTGCCGGGCTGGAAGACCTGACGGCCGGGCAAATCCTGATCGATGGCAAGGACATGACCGACGAGGCGCCGTCCAAGCGCGGCCTGTCGATGGTGTTCCAGTCCTACGCGCTCTATCCGCACATGAGCGTGCGCGGCAACATCGCCTTCGGCCTGAAAATGGCCGGCCTGCCCAAGGCGGAGATTGACGCCAAGGTCGCCAAGGCAGCCGAAAAACTCAACCTGACCGAATATCTCGACCGCAAGCCGCGCCAGCTTTCCGGCGGCCAGCGCCAGCGCGTCGCCATCGGCCGCGCCATTGTGCGCAATCCGTCCGGCTTCCTGTTTGACGAGCCGCTGTCCAATCTGGATGCGGCTCTTCGGGTCAACATGCGCCTCGAAATCATGCAGATGCACCAGGATCTCGGCGCCACCATGATTTACGTCACCCATGACCAGGTCGAAGCCATGACCATGGCCGACCGCATTGTCGTGCTCAACCGCGGCAATATCGAGCAGGTTGGCTCGCCGCTGGACCTCTACAACAAACCAGATTCGCTGTTCGTCGCCGGTTTCATAGGCTCGCCGAAAATGAACCTGTTCGGTGGTGCGGAAGCCGCAAAACACAATGCCGTGACCATAGGCATCCGGCCCGAGCATCTGGCGATCTCAAAAACCTCCGGCGCCTGGCCCGCCAAAATCCGGCTTGCCGAGCATCTGGGCGCCGACACATTCCTGCATGTCGATGCGGGCCAGAACGGCATGATGACGGTGCGGGCCGAAGGCGAATACGCCGCCCATCCGGGCGATGCAATTTTCCTGACGCCGGATGCGGCGCGCATTCACCGCTTTGACAAAGACGGAAAGGCGATCCGTTGATGCGTCTGCAAGGCAAAAATGCACTGATTACCGGCGCGGCGCGCGGCATTGGCCGGACGTTTGCGGAAAGCTATGTGCGAGAAGGCGCGCGCGTCGCCATTGCCGACATCAATCTGACGGCGGCGCAGAAGACAGCTGAAGCCATTGGCCCCATGGCCATGGCCGTCGAAATGGATGTTTCCAGCCGCGATTCGATCCGCGCCGCCGTGGACAAAGCGGCCGACGCTCTCGGCGGTATTGATATTCTCGTCAACAACGCAGCGCTGTTTGATCTGGCGCCGATCGTCGAAATCACCGAAGCGAGCTACAGCAAATTGTTTGGCGTCAATGTCCACGGTGTGCTGTTCACCATGCAGGCCGTCGCCGAAAAGATGATCGCGCAGGGGCGCGGCGGCAAGATCATCAACATGGCAAGCCAGGCAGGCCGGCGCGGGGAGGCGTTGGTTGCAGTCTATTGCGCCACCAAGGCTGCGGTGATTTCGCTCACCCAGTCTGCCGCACTCAACCTCATCAAGCACGGCATCAACGTCAACGCCATTGCGCCCGGCGTGGTCGATGGCGAGCATTGGGACGGGGTCGATGCGCTGTTTGCCAAATATGAAAACCGCCCGATTGGCGAAAAGAAGCGGCTGGTCGGCATGGAAGTGCCGTTCGGGCGCATGGGCAAGCCGGAAGATTTAACCGGCTGCGCCATTTTCCTCGCTTCGGCCGAAAGTGAATACATCGTCGCCCAGACTTTCAATGTCGATGGCGGCCAGTGGATGAGCTGACGGGAATGACCTTACCTGCTGCCAAAACGGAAGGACACATGATGGCCATCAGGCTTTCCGCCGCCAATCTGGACGGCCTGTCAGCACGCATTGCAACGCCGTCTTATGGCGCGGCAGATCTGCAAGCCGGCATTGTGCATTTTGGCATCGGCAATTTTCACCGCGCCCATCAGGCCGTCTATCTCGACATGCTGTTCAATCAGGGGCTCGATCGGGATTGGGCAATTGTCGGGGCAGGGGTGCTGCCCTCGGATGCGGCCATGCGCGAGAGGCTGCTGCGCCAGGATTTCCTGACCACAGTGGTCGAGCAGGATGCGGGCCATTCGTCGGCCCGCGTCATCGCCCCGATCGTGGACTATCTTGCGCCCGGGGATCCGGC
>JBATMU010000136.1:0-3435 GCA_049289995.1 Rhizobiaceae bacterium
GTTCCCAACAGCATGGCGTCAGGCGCGGCCGGTTCAATCACCGTGCAGCCGGTGGCGTCGGCATAAAGCTCCATCAACAGCGCATTGCGCGTGTGCCCGCCGGTTACATGCAGCGTATCGATGACAAATCCGCCTGCATTGAGCATGTCGAGTATCTGCCGCAGGCCGAGCGCTATGCCGACGGCGGTGCGCCAATAGAGTCGGCACAGGCTGTCAAACGACGAATCCAGCGTCAGCCCGCTCATCACACCCAAGGCATGCGGATCAGACAGCGGCGAGCGGTTGCCGTGGAAATCGGGCAGGACATGCAGCCGCCGGGCGAAACCTTCCCCTTCTTCTGCCCGCAATTCCTGGACGCGCGCGCAAATGCGCTGGTGCATGGCGGCGTCCGGCGCCCCGCCCTGGCCATGACAGCGAATAATGTGGTCGAGCAGCGCACCGGTAGCCGATTGGCCGCCTTCGCTCATCCACAAGCCCGGAAACGTGGTCTCAAAATACGGGCCCCACATGCCGCGCAGCGGGCGCGGTTCGGGAGACAGGGCCGCCACGCAGCTCGACGTTCCGGCAATCAGCGCCAGATGCCTGCTGATCCCGGTGTAGTCGCCGGCAAACCCGCCAAGAACGCCAATGGTCCCGGCAAAAGCGTCAATCAGCCCCGCGGCAACTGCACAGCCGGTCGTAAGGCCAAGCGCGCGGGCGGCGGCAGGACTGAGCCTGCCCAATGCGTGCCCAACGGCGGCTGGCCTATCCGGCAGGCCGCCGCGTTCAAGCAGGTCGTCCATGCCAATGGAAGCAAAAAAATCCTTGCGCCAGCCCGTCTCCAGGTGCGGCATGTAGGTCCATTTTGCCGACAAGGTGTTTTGTGAGCGTACCGCCGATCCGGTGGCCTTCCACGTCAGGAAATCAGCAAGGTCGAAAAAGTAGCCGGCTTTGTCCCATTGCTGCGGCATGCGCCGCTTCAGCCACATCAGTTTTGGCGTCTGCATTTCCGGCGACATGACGCCGCCGAGATGGTCCAAGACGCCATGGCCGGTTGCCGTGCATTCATCGGCTTCGGCAAGCGCCCGGTGATCGAGCCAGACGATGGTGTCACGCGCCGCCTCGCCGCTTTCCGACACCGACAGCGGCTGGCCTGCGCGGTCGCGCACCACCAGAGAACAGGTCGCGTCAAAACCGATGCCGGCAATGGCCCGGGCCTCAACACCGGCTTGTTGGCGGGCGGCGCGCACCGCCTTGCAGACGGCTTTCCATATGTCTTCCGACTCGTGCTCGGCATGGCCATGGCTTGACCGGTGCATGACGATGGGAAATTCGGCGCGGCCAAGCATCGCGCCTGCCCTGTCAAAAACGCCGGCCCTTGCACTGCCTGTGCCGACATCAACAGCGCAGACGAATCCGGGTTCAGGATTGCCATTTTCAAGGCTGGCGATCATCGCGGGCAATTGCGACATGTCGTCAAACAGCCGGTCCGGCAACAATGCGGCCAGCGTTTCGTGCAATTTTCCGTCACCGGCATGCGAGCCGCCTGCAAAGGCGAACACCCGCATGCCCGCGGCAAGGGCGGCCTCGACCCCGGCAGGCGAATCCTCGATCACCAGGCAATCTTCCGGTGCAAAGCCCATTTTGCTTGCTGCATGCAGAAACAGGTCGGGGGCCGGTTTCCCACGCGCCACCATGGTGGATGAAAACTGCCGGCCGGTGAAAAACGGCAAGAGACCAGTGGTGTGAAGGCTTCGGGCAATGCGTTCGGGCTGGCTGGACGAGGCTACGCAGAACGGGATGGCAAGTGATTCCAGCGTTTCCCTGATTCCGCCGATGGGCTGAAGCTCTGCTTCAAAGCGCTCATTGAGCCGGGCCCGCATTTCGTCGAGCTGGGCGCGCGCCATGTCGAATCCGTATTCCTCGCCCAGCAATTCGGCGATTGTCGCCATGGACCGCCCGAGAAACCGCTCATAGGCAACGCCAACCGGTATGGTGATCCCGGCCTCGGCAATCAGTCCCAGAAGGACGGAAATCGAGATCGGCTCGGAATCGACCAGCACGCCGTCACAGTCGAAAATCACCAGTCTCGGGCTGTTCATTGTGCAGCTCGTCCGCTGCACGCCAATGCGGTATGGCCATCTCTGCCCGGCATGGCGCTGCGTTTTCCGGGCTCCCGCATGGAATTCCTTTGCTATTGCGCCAGATAGCGCTCCAGCGTTGACTTTGCGCCATTAGACCAAAGTGCTTCAAGCCATTTTGCGAAAGATTTCCGGAAAACCGGGGATTGGGCGACCGCGCCATAAATATCCGCCATATCAAGCCAGACCATGGGGTCGGCCTTGGCGCGGACCGCCGTGGCTTGCAGGCGCTGCCAATTGGGGTCATTGGCTTCAATCACCACGCCGGAATCGGTGGTTCCAAAACAATAACGGCACCATAGCGCCGATTCGAGCGCCAACCCCTCAATGCCGGCCCCGGCGGCCAGCCGGTCGGCAATGCCCGGAACAATGAATTTCGGCTGCCGATTGGAGCCATCCAGGCAGAGCCGCCGAATTGTGTCGCCGATCTTGGGGTTGGAGAACCGCTCTTCAATCAGCTGGAAATACTCTTTGAGCACGACGCCAGGCACGGGCGGCAGAACCGGTATGATTTCCTCGCGCGCCACCTTGGCAAGAAAGGCGCGGATCAGCGGATGCTCCATCGCCTCATGCACAAAGTGGATATCCAACAGCCCGGCAGGATAGGCGATGATGGCATGGCCGCCATTGAGTATGCGGATCTTCATGTGCTCGAACGGCGTCACATCCTTGACGAAGGTTACGCCGGCCTTTTCGAGTGCCGGTCGGCCAGCAGGAAAATTGTCCTCCAGCACCCATTGCTTGAAGCTCTCGCAGAATGCCGGCCATTCGTCGGTCACGCCGAAATCACGCGCCAGGATTTCGCGCTCGCGGTCACCGGTGGCAGGCGTGATGCGGTCGACCATGCCATTGGGGAAAGCCACATGGGCCCGCACCCATTGCCCGAGTTCCGGGTCGGACAGATCGGCAAGCCCCGCCACCGCATTGCGGGTGACGACGCCATTGTGGGGGATGTTGTCACAGGACATGACCGTAAAGGGCGCAATCCCCGCTGCACGGCGGGCCACCAGCCCGGCAAGGATCAGGCCGAACACGGTTTTCGGCGCTGCGGGGGTTAAAGCGTCGGCCCGTATGCCCGGATCGGCGGGATTGAAAATGCCGGTAGCCGGATCAATGAAATAGCCGCCTTCGGTGATGGTCAGCGAGACAATGCGGATGGCAGGATCGGCAAGCCGGGCAATGATGGCTGCCGGATCCCCGGGCGCAAGATAGTCCACGATCGGGGCGATGACGCGGGCCGACGAATGGCCCGCATCCTGCTCGACCACTGTGGTCAGGAAATCCTGGCGCAGCAGCCTCTCGCGCATGGCCGCAT
>JBATMU010000137.1:0-3742 GCA_049289995.1 Rhizobiaceae bacterium
GGTCTGGCTGGTGATGACCCATGGCAGGAAGGATCGGTCAAGTGCGGGGACATGCACGATGCCAATGGCGATCAGGATGCCGAGCGCCGTGCCCATCAGGAAGCCGAGCACCGTCGAAGAAAGCGTCACCCCGGCATGATAGACGAGGCTGCGCTTGGAGGTGACCGGAACAGTGAACGTGTTTTTCCAAAGGTTGGCCGCCACCTGATGAGGCGCAGGCATGGTTGGCTTGGGCTGCGCCAGCGTCTGGCCGACAAACGCCCAAGTATCCGGACTGACGCCGTCACGCTCATTCTGATCGCGCTGGAACGGCGCATTCATCCACACGGCGGCGACATACCAAAGGGCGATCAACAGCAGCAGAACCGTGCCGACGGGGATGAGGCGGTCGCGCAGGAAGGTGGGCTTGGTCATTGCCGTGCGCTCCCGGGATTGTCGGCCTCCTCTCCCCTTGGGGAGAGGGTGGCCGGAGCGAAGCGAAGGCCGGGTGAGGGGGCAGATATTTGCCCGTCGAGCACGGCCAGCAGCGTGCCCAAAACTGCCCGCCTCTCATGCAATACTTCATTGTTCCAGAACCTGAGAACAGAATAGCCGTGTTCGTTCAGCCATTTATCACGAATTGCGTCATGTTCGGAATCGCAATGTTGCGCTCCATCCAGTTCAACAATCAGCCGTTTTTCACGGCACAGAAAATCAACGATGTAAGGACCAAGCGGCATTTGCCTCGTGAACTTGTTGCCATTCAGCCTGCGATTGCGCAGTTCACCCCAAAACCGATATTCCGGCTCGGTGTCACTGGCGCGCAACGCGCGCGCATTCGCTGTGGCCTGTCGTTTTCGTTTTAGAGGATCGGCGTTCATGCCCCCTCACCCGGCTCGGGCTGCGCCCTCACCACCCTCTCCCCGCTGGGGAGAGGAAAGAATCTGCGCCCCTCAATCATCATAGCTGTGCCCTGCCCTGAGCCCGTCGCGCACCTGCTGGGCAATACGTAAAAACTCGGGCGTTTCGCGGATCTCGAGCGGTCGCTCGCTGCCCAGATTGCAGTCGATGATCTCGTGGATCTTGCCCGGGCGCGGGCTCATCACCACGATCTTTGTCGACAGATAAACCGCTTCGGGAATGGAATGGGTGACGAACACCACGGTCTTTTTCGTCTTGGCCCACAGCGCCAGCAATTGCACATTCAGATGATCGCGGACGATTTCATCGAGCGCGCCGAAGGGTTCGTCCATCAGCAGCATGGCAGGCTCGACAGACAGCGCACGCGCAATCGAGGCGCGCTGCTGCATGCCGCCGGAAAGCTGCCAGGGATATTTCTTTTCGAACCCGGCCAGATTGACCAGTGCGATATTGTCTTTGACGCGCCGCGCCGCTTCCGCCTTGGCCACGCCCGCCACTTCGAGCGGCAGGCCGACATTGGCGGCAATCGTCCGCCATGGCAACAGCGCCGCCGCCTGGAACACATAGCCATAGGCGCGCTTTTCGCGCGCCTGATGTGGCGTCATGCCGTTGACGGTGATCGACCCGCCGGTCGGCTGTTCGAGATCGGCAATCACCCTGAGCAGCGTGGTCTTGCCGCAGCCGGACGGGCCGATCAGCGAGACAAACTCGCCCTCTTCGATGTCGAGATTGATATTGGCCAGCGCATGCACCGGCCCGTCATTGGCCGCAAATGTCAGCGACAGGTCGCGGGCGGAAATGACGGCGCCTCCCCCTTGATGCACGGGGTTCTTCTCTTTGGTCTGGTTTGAATGTGGTTCAGTCACAGCGCTTGAGTTCTTCCGGTTCGCCGGCTGGGGAAAGTATCAGCCTGATTGTCTTGCGGTCGTCCGAATCGTCCTGGAAAACGAACCTGTCCGCCCATGTTTCGCCTTCGCCGCCGCATAGGACATCGAGCACGGCCCATCCGCCGCTGGATGAAGCCACATTCAGGATGTCGCATTGGGCTTCATAGCGCTCGATGTTGTTGCTGCGCAAAATGACCAGATTTTCACTTCGTTTCTGGCTGTCAGTGATTGCAGCGCAGCCGTTAGCATTGCCATAGGTTCCCGTGATCCAAAGCGCATCGGCGCGGGCCGCCGCAGGTTCAAGTCCGGCAATGAGGGCAACAACAGCCAACCCCTTCATCAACCCCCTCCGCCGCTGGTCGGGCTGTTGCCATCCCAATTCATGAAATATGCGAGGCCGAATACTGCCGCCCCGATCAACCCTGCCAGCCAAGCGCTGAATTCCTGCTCAGTGTAAAGATAATAGGCAATGCCGCCGCCGACGCTGGCTTTGACGATCAGCGCTATGGCATTCATCCGCTCACACCCCGCTCGCCGGAATGCCCGTCCGCTCGACCTTCCTTGGCGCGACAACTTCTTTCCATTTCGACAACGCAGTGATCACCGGCATGTGAGGCTGGCGGCCGACAAATTCACCATGGCCGGGTTTGGCGTCCACCTTGCCGTCATGCACCGACAAATGGCCGCGCGTCAGCACATAGCGCGGCAGGCCGGTCACCTCCATGCCCTCGAACACATTGTAATCAATGACCGATTGCTGCTTCTTGGCCGAAATCACCTTCTTCTTTTTCGGGTCCCACACCACGATATCGGCATCCGCCCCTTCGACGATGGCGCCCTTTTTCGGATACATGTTGAGGATCTTGGCGATGTTGGTCGAGGTCACCGCGACAAACTCGTTCATGGTCAGCCGGCCGGTGTTGACGCCCGCCGTCCATAGAACCGGCATGCGGTCTTCCAGCCCGCCGGTGCCATTGGGGATTTTGGTGAAATCGCCAACGCCGTTGCGCTTCTGGTCGGAGGTGAACGAGCAATGATCGGTCGCCACCACCTGCAAGGAACCTGCCTGCAGGCCCGCCCACAGCGAATCCTGATGCAGCTTGTTCCGGAAGGGCGGGCTCATGACGCGCCGCGCCGCATGGTCCCAATCCTTGTTCTGGTATTCGCTTTCATCCAGCGTCAGGTGCTGCACCAGCGGCTCGCCATAGACGCGCATGCCCTTCTGCCGCGCCCGGCGGATGGCTTCGTGCGCCGGCTCGCACGACGTGTGCACCACATAGAGCGGCACGCCTGCCATGTCGGCGATCATTATGGCGCGGTTGGTGGCCTCGCCCTCCACTTCCGGAGGGCGCGAATAGGCATGCGCCTCGGGACCATTGTTGCCTTCGGCCAGCAGCTTTTGCTGCAATTGCGCAACCACGTCGCCGTTTTCGGCATGCACCAGGGGCAGCGCGCCAAGCTCGGCGCAACGCTTGAACGATGAATACATCTCATCGTCATTGACCATCAGCGCGCCCTTGTAGGCCATGAAATGCTTGAACGAGGTGATGCCCTTGTCGACCACCGTCTTCATCTCGTCGAACACCTGCTCGCCCCACCAGGTGATGGCCATGTGGAACGAATAGTCCGAGCAGGCTTTCGAGGTCTTGTTGTCCCACATCTGCAGCGCTTCGAGCAACGACTGGCCGGGGGCAGGCAGGCAGAAATCAACCACCATCGTGGTGCCGCCTGAAAGGGCAGCCCGCGTGCCGCTTTCGAAATCATCGGCCGAATAGGTGCCCATGAACGGCATTTCGAGATGGGTGTGCGGATCAATGCCGCCCGGCATCACATAACAGCCGGTGGCGTCGAGCTCGTGATCGCCATGCAGGTCCGGCCCGATGGCGACGATCTTGTCATGCTTGATAAGGACGTCGGCCTTCCATGTGCGGTCGGCGGTGACGATGGATCCGTTC
>JBATMU010000138.1:0-6036 GCA_049289995.1 Rhizobiaceae bacterium
CCGGAGCCGCAGGCGCCGACGGCGCAACGGCAGGCGGCGCGCCGCATTCGGGGCAAGCGGGCACGGTGATGGCAAATACCCGCTTTGCGACCGCCAGAAATTCCGCCGGCCGTTCCCTGTTGCAGGCTTCAGCCTTGGCTTGCTCCACAACATTGGGCTGGCAAAAAACATAGCCGTCGCGCACGCCGCTCATGTCGCCGAGCAGCGCCCGGTCATGCATGTAGCCTGTTCCATGGCAGGCGCGCGGGTTGCCGGTCTGGTTGCAAATGTCGCGGCACATGGCGATTCCATTGGCGACATCTTGCAAAACAACATCCAAACAATTGGCTTTTGCTTGAAGACTGGACGCAGCAACTATAGTAAACGCCAAGATTATCGCAGATTTATACATAACCTGTCCCAAACCAGCACAATCGAACGCACATGACTTTTTTGGAGGCTGTCAAGCCCCCTCAACCTGCGATTTTCAGCAGGAATGGCGCATTATCCTGCCTTAATTGGGTCACCATCACGTTAAGCGGTCAAGCCCAGTCCTGCCAAAATGCCGCAGTAACCCTACCGGGCGAATCATCTTGCAGACCCGAAAATGATCTGATATGTGAATGGTTCAATATATATGCGTCTGTTTTTATTTCGCAGCCGCAAAAAATAAGGACACGCAGCAATGAATTGCGGTCCGCCACAGGGATGAAACAGCAGCCGCCTGGCTGCCTCGGAGGAGGTGTCAAACTATGCCTGCGCTTTTTTCTGACGACTGGATGGTCGATTTCGGCAATGCGTGGAACGACGAGGGTGAACTCGGCGACGCGCTTGCCAAAATCGGCTTCAATTCGGTCATTGGCTATGGCTTCGATGGTGAAGACCAGCCGCGCGGTTTCCTCAAGGTCGAGAATGGCTATGTCACTGGCGCTGGCGCCTATGACGGCTCTCCCATGAATTGGGATCTCCGCGCCAATCAGGCCGATTGGGAAAAATGGTGCGCAAGCGGCATCGGCATGATGTCGCTCGGCATTGCCTACACAACCGGCAAGCTCAAGTTCAAGACCGGCGACTATGGCGCCATGGTCAAGAACCCGGCCATGGCAGGCCCGTTCATAAAAAGCTTCTCGGTCATGGGCCGCGTTCCGCGAACCTGACCTCGCCTATCGCCTGAAAGAATTCTGAATTTCCTGTTGGAAGGAGCAGCGGATAATGGCCGCAGTTTCCAGACTGATTTCGTTTGTCTTGGCGGCAGTGATCGGCGGCGTGGTCGTCTGGTGGCTGGGCGGCGGCCATGCCGCGCCCGAAGCTCCGGTCCATGCCCCGCTTGCATCCTTTGAGGCCAGCGAGCAGACGGCGGAAGTCACCCAGATGCCGGCCGCCGAACGGGTTCGGCTCGGCGGCTATGTCGAGGCGCGCAATTCCGTGCGCCTTGCAGCGCAGGCGCCGGGCCGCGTCACCTATCTTGCCGGACAGGAAGGCGAGCGCATCGCCGCCGGCCAATTGGTGGCCGCACTTGATGATGATGCGCTGCGCCCGGAATATCGCGCGGCCTGGGCGGCTCTCTCCTCGGAAATGACCGATTCCTCCAACGCCCAGACCCAGCTCTATCATAATATATATGGCGCCAAGACCTCGCCGATGGGCGGGCCGGTCCAGGATGCCTATGAGCGGACGACCGTGCCTTTCTACAACATGGCGCAAGGCTTTTTCGGCTCAATGATGCCTGGCATGTCCAACACCCAGAACTCGCCATTCGGCTCGATGATGCCGATGCAGACCCAGCAGCAGGCCAGCCGCGGCATTCCCGCCCTTTCCAATGCACGCGCCGATTATGAGCGCCGCCTGTCCGGTCTTGCCGGCGCGCAGTCCCGTCTCGACAGCCTTGACGCCCGTGCCCGCGACCGCCGCTCGATCGCCCCCTGGGGTGCGGCCATCATCAAGCGGCATGTCCGCGTCGGTGATGTCGTCCA
The DNA here is from genome assembly GCA_049289995.1 of Rhizobiaceae bacterium. Taxonomy (GTDB): domain Bacteria; phylum Pseudomonadota; class Alphaproteobacteria; order Rhizobiales; family Rhizobiaceae; genus JBATMU01. The sequence goes on from JBATMU010000138.1 coordinate 1,953, forward strand.
GCCAGGCCAACCGCTTGTTGACATTGCCGATGTCGATCAGCTCGATGTGCGCATCGAAGTGCCGATGGCGCAGATTGGCAAGCTCAAGGCCGGCGATCAGGTTCCGGTCACCATCGGCAATGCCAATGTCTGGGCCCCCGTCAGCCAGATCTATCCTGTGGCTTCCGACGGCCAGCGCACGGTTTCCGTCAAGCTTGCCCTGCCTGCCGGATCTCAGGCCGCGCCCGGCATGTATGCGCTCGCCTGGCTGGCCCAGCCGGGCGGTGGCAGCCCCTCGGCGCTTGCGCCGGCCATCCCGACCAGCGCCATTTCCCGCCAGGGCAGCCTGCCGGTTGCCTATGCGGTGGATTCGGCCGGCCATATCGAAATGCGCGTGCTTCGCCTCGGCGATTCTCAGGGCGACTACACCGCCGTCCTGTCCGGCCTGCGCACCGGCGAACGCGTCATTGCCCGCCCCTCCGCCAACATGCCCACCGGCGGTGAATCCGCCGCTGGCGCGCATTGAGGGGCGGCTGAGCATCATGAGCGATACCGTGCACACGACTGAAGCCCGCCAGGGAGCCCATTCTCCCAAGGATATGGGCATTGCCGGCCGCACCGCGCACGCATTTATTCGCTCGCCGCTCACGCCCCTTCTGCTCATGGCGTTTTTCCTCATCGGCCTGCTCGGCATGATGGTGACGCCGCGCGAGGAAGACCCGCAGATTTCCGTCCCCATGGTCGACATCATGGTGGCCTATCCCGGCGCCTCGGCCATCGAGGTGACCAATCTGATTTCCGAGCCGCTGGAGCGGCTGATGTCGGAGCTGTCCGGCGTCAAGCACGTCTATTCCATGTCGCGCGAAGGCTTCTCCATGGTCACCGTGCGCTTTGGCGTCGGCGAGGAGATGGAGCCGTCGCTCGTCAAGCTTTACGACAAGCTGCAGTCGCACATGGACCTCATCCCCAAGGGCGTCATGCCGCCTTTGGTCAAGCCCAAGAGCATTGATGACGTGCCGGTTGTCACCGTCACGCTGTCCTCGGGCGCGCTTGACCTTGTCCAGTTGCGCAAGCTCGGCCTCGACATGCAGCAGCGCTTCAAGTCGCTGCCCAATACCGGCCTGTCCTTTGTCACCGGCGGCAGCCTGGAGCAGGTCCGCATTGAGGTCGACCCGGCCAAGCTGTCGTCCTATCATCTGACCATGGGCATGGTGGCCCATGCCGTGACCGGCTCCAACCAGCGCATGCCCGCTGGCCATGTCATCGACGGCAGCCGCTGGTTTGACGTCTATACCGGCGAATTCCTCAAGAGCGCCTCCGAAATCGGCGATCTGGTCATCGCCGTCGACCAGAACCGCCCGGTTTTCCTGCGTGACGTCGCAACCGTCATGCATGGAGAATCCGAAACCAAGACCATTGTCGAAAACACGCTGCGCGGCGAGGACGGCAAGTTCACCACCCAATCGGCAGTCACCGTTTCGGTCGCCAAGAAGCGTGGCTCCAATGGCGTGGACGTGGCCAATGCGCTGCTCGGCGAACTTGACGCCATGAAGGGCACGTTGATCCCGGCCAATGTCGCCGTGACGGTGACGCGCGATTATGGCGCCTCGGCCTTTGACAAGGTCTCGCACCTTATCATGAAGCTGTTCATCGTCTCGGCTTTGGTGACCGTTCTCGCCTTCGTGACCATGGGCACCCGCCCGGCCATCATCGTGCTCATCACCATTCCGGCTGTGCTGTTGATGTCGCTGTCGGTGGCCTATGTGCTCGGCTTCACCATCAACCGCGTCTCGATGTTCGCGCTGGTCTTTGCCATCGGCATCCTGGTCGATGACGCCATCGTCGTGGTCGAAAACATCTATCGCCGCTGGCTGGCCGAAGAAAGCACCGACGACGACCTGACCGCCGATGCCGTCGATGAAGTCGGCAATCCGACCATCCTTGCAACGTTTACGGTCGTTGCCGCGCTGCTGCCCATGGGTTTCGTCTCCGACATGATGGGCCCCTACATGCTGCCCATCCCGGTCCTGTCTTCGGCAGCCATGATCTTCTCGCTGATCGCCGCCTTCGTCTTCGTGCCCTGGCTCGCCGCCAAGGTGAAGCCGTCGATGGCTGTGCTCAAGCGCGCCGCTGATCTTGAACATCGCCAGTCGGCCATCATTGCCAAATATTACGGCAAGCTGATTTCGCCGATCATGAATTCCACGGCAATGGGCCGCCTGACGCTTGTCGCCATCATAGCCATGATGGCGGGGGCCGTGGCCATGTTCCCGCTCAAGCTCGTCGCATTCAAGATGCTGCCCTATGACAACAAGTCCGAGCTTCAGGTCGTCATCGACATGCCCGAAGGCACCGACCTGTTCGTGACCAAGAACCTTGCCGAACGCATCGGCGCGGGCCTGCAGTCCATTCCCGAAGTCACCGCCTACCAGACCTATGTCGGCACCTCTTCGCCCTTCAATTTCAACGGCCTGGTGCGTCACTACTTCCTGCGCGGCTATCCGTGGCAGGGCGACATTGCCGTCCAGCTGCTCGACAAGAACGACCGCGAGCGCTCGAGCCATGACGTGGCCACCCAGATCCGCGCCATGATGGCGCCGGTGGCCGAACAGGTTGGCGCGCGGCTGACCATTGCCGAAGCGCCTCCCGGCCCGCCGGTGCTCGCTCCTGTCGTGGTCGAATTGTATGGCCCGACCGCCGAAATCCGCCGCGAAACCGCCGCCAAGATTTTCGACGTGCTCAAGAAAACGCCTGACGTGGCCGACGTGAACACGTTCATGGAAGCCAATCATGACCGCATCGAATTCGAAATCGACCGGCTCAAGGCCTCCATGTATGGCGTCTCCGTTGAAGACATTAACCGCGAGCTCATGATGGCCGCAGGCGGCTTCGTCGCCGGCCCGCTGCAGAGCCCCTACAATCTCGAACAGGCCCTGGTGGTCTTGCAGACGCCGCTCGCCACCCGCGTCAATCTTGGCAACCTGCTGGTCCTGCCCATTCCCGCTCAGGGCGGCCGCACCGTTCCGCTGAGCGAACTCGGGCATTTCAAGCCGGCCGCCGTCGACAAGCCGATCTTTCACAAGGATCTGCGCGCGCTTGAATATGTCACTGCCGACGTGGTCGGCCCGATGGGTGCGCCGCTTTACGGCATGCTGGCCGTGGATTCCGCCCTCAAGGACTATGTGACGCCAGACGGACAAACCATTTCGGGCCATTAGTTCTCGCGTCCCGCCCAGTCCAATGTCTCGGGCTTCAAATGGGACGGCGAATGGGAAGTCACCTATGTGACGTTCCGCGACATGGGCATCGCCTTCATGGCCGCTCTCGTGCTGATCTACATTCTGGTTGTCGCCGAATTCCGCAATTTCATCCTGCCGGCCGTCGTCATGGCGCCGATCCCTCTGACCCTGATCGGCATCATTCCCGGCCATTGGCTGTTGGGCGCCGATTTCACCGCCACTTCGATGATCGGCTTCATCGCGCTGGCCGGCATCATTGTCCGAAACTCGATCCTGCTGGTCGAATTCGCCAGCGCTGAAGTGCGCAAGGGCATGGGCGTACAGCAGGCCATAACGCTGGCCGCCCAGGTGCGCCTGCGCCCGATCCTCATCACCGCTCTCGCGCTGGTCATCGGCTCGATGGTGCTGCTGTCCGACCCGATCTTCCAGGGCATGGCGGTGTCGCTGTTGTTCGGCTCGCTCGTCGCCACCTTCTTGACGCTGGTCGTCATCCCGCTGGGCTGCATTTCCGCCCGCAAGGGTTTTGAAGGCAACGGCGGCACCCCGCCCCAGGCGCCCGTCACCCCGTCGGCAGGCCCGTCCGGCCGGCCAGCAAAGATCGAACGCAAGTCCGATGGCGACATTGCTCCGGTTGCGTCCGGCCGTCCGGTCCGCCTTGAACGGAAATCAGAGTCCGAAGCCGCACCCGTCGCATCCGGCCGCCCTGCCCGCCTTGAGCGCAAGCCGGAACAGCAGGCTGACACCCAGGTTGCCGAACGCCCGGCCCGCCTTGAGCGCAAGGTGGAAACAGAATTGCCTGCGCCCGCCCGCCCGGCCCGCCTTGAGCGCAAGCCGCTGGTTACGGAAGTGGTTGCGGCGGCAAAACC
>JBATMU010000139.1:0-1713 GCA_049289995.1 Rhizobiaceae bacterium
GGCCGCGTCAAGGCCGAGGTGACGGCGGCGTGCGTGGTGACGCTGGAGCCGGTGTCCCAGCAAATTGATGAAGCCGTTGAAGCGGTCTTTGTGCCGGAAACCTCGCGGCTGGCGGATGCGGGCGAGGGCGGTGAAATCCTGCTCGATCCTGATGGTCCCGACGCGCCCGAAACCTTCACCGGCAGCGAAATCGATGTTGGCGCGCTGGCCGAGGAGTTCTTTGCACTGGCGCTTGATCCTTATCCGCGCGCCGCAAAAGCACCGATTGCGGCTGAGCCCGAACCGCTCAAACGCGAGAATCCGTTCGCCAAGCTGGCAAAACTCAAGGAAAACCCGTGAACGCGGCTGGTTGCGCGGTTTTGCCGGTTGTGCGCAGCCATGAAATGGCTATTTTCGCCGAAATTCCGGGTGACGCGGATGGCGCAGCCTGCGCAGGGGACAGGACACGCATTTGATCAGGATTTCCGTTGATGTGATGGGGGGCGACAAGGGCCCGGCCGTCATTCTGCCCGCCCTGCAAAAGGTCGTGGAGCGCCGTCCCGACATCAGCTTCCTGCTGTTCGGCAAATCCGAGGCGGTTGAGCCGGTGTTGGCAAGCCTGCCTCGCGTCAAGGCTGTTTCCACCTTCACCCATTGCGACATTGCCGTTTCAATGGAAGACAAGCCCAGCCAGGCGCTGCGTCAGGGCCGCTGGAAATCCTCCATGTGGAAGGCCATCGAAGCGGTCAAGTCCGGGGATGCCGATGTCTGCATCTCGGCGGGCAATACCGGCGCGCTGATGGCGATGTCAAAATTCTGCCTGCGCACAATGGCCTCCATTGACCGGCCGATCCTTGCGGCGATCTGGCCGACTTCGCGCGGTGAAAGCGTCGTGGTCGATGTCGGCGCCACAATCGGCGCCGATGCCCAGCAATTGGTGGATTTCGCCATTTTGGGCGCGGCCATGGCGCGCGCCCTGTTTGGTATCGAAAAGCCGACTGTCGGCCTGCTCAATGTCGGCGTCGAGGAGATAAAGGGCCAGGAAGAGGTCAAGGCGGCGGGCGTGCTGTTGCGCGAGGCCGGAATGGCGTCCATGGACTATCACGGCTTTGTCGAAGGCGATGATATCGGCGCGGGCACCGTGGATGTGGTGGTGACCGAAGGCTTTTCAGGCAATATCGCGCTGAAGGCCGCCGAAGGCACTGCCCGTCAGATCGCCGGTTATCTGCGCGAGGCCATGAGCCGCACCTTGATGGCCCGCATCGGCTATGTGTTTGCCCGCAGCGCATTCCGGCGCCTGCGCGAGAAGATGGATCCGCGCAAGGTCAATGGCGGCGTGTTTCTCGGGTTGAACGGCATTGTCGTCAAAAGCCATGGCGGCGCCGACGAGGAAGGCTTCGCCGCCGCTGTCGAAATGGCCTATGACATGGCCCGCAACAATCTGATCGAAAAAATCCGGCTCGATCTCGACCACTTCCACACGCGTCACCGCCCGCAAGCCGCTCAGGCCAATCAGGAATGAACATGATCAGGTCCATCGTTCGCGGCTTTGGCTCCGCCCTGCCGCGCCGCATCGTCAAGAATGCCGATCTCGAAGGCATGGTCGAAACAAGCGACGAATGGATCGTCCAGCGCACCGGCATTCGCTCGCGTTACATTGCCGGTGACGGCGAAACCACTGCATCGCTGGGCGAGGCTGCCGCCCGCGCGGCGCTGGACAATGCCGGGCTGACG
>JBATMU010000140.1:0-11261 GCA_049289995.1 Rhizobiaceae bacterium
TGCGAGCACAGCGTTCAGGAATCTTGTGCCATTGGCGTGGTCGAGCGGCGCGAGAACGCCGGGGTTGCAGCCGGGCGGCACAGTCATGTCTTTGCCCTTCTTGTCAAAGGAAACAGCATGGAGACCGCAAGGCCGCCGTCCGCCGGCCCGTCAAGCTCGAGCGAGCCGCCATGCACCCGCATCACTGCCTTTGCAAGGCTGAGGCCAAGGCCGGAACCGGGCTGCGAGCGGCTTTTTTCAAGGCGGACAAAGCGCTCTGTCGCCCGTTCGCGGTCGATGAGGGGAATGCCAGGGCCGTTGTCGGTCACCGACAGCCGGATAGCGCCGCCGTCAACGGCGAGTGACAGGGTCACAGCAGCATCCGGGCGATGGCCGGCACTGTACTTGATGGCATTGTCGACAATGTTGGACAGCGCCTGGCCGACCAGTTCGCGGTTGGCGTCCAGGACAATGGGCTCGAGTGTTGCGGCCTTGAGGGTGACGCCCAGATCTTCCGCTGCGGGCTCATACAACTCCAATACATCATTGACGATGGCCGCCAAATCAACATTGCCGGTGGTTTCGGCCGAGTAGCCGGCCTCCAGCCGCGATATCATCAGGATGGCCGAAAACGTGCGGATCAAGCCGTCGGATTCGGCAATGGTGCCTTCCAGCGCCTCGCGATATTCGGCCGCGCTTTTCTTGCCCGAAAGGGCAGCCTCGGCGCGGTTGCGCAGCCGGGTCAGCGGCGTTTTGAGGTCATGGGCGATATTGTCCGAGACCTGCTTCAGGCCTTCATTCAACATGCCGATGCGGGCCAGCATGGCATTGAGATTTTCCGACAGGCGGTCAAATTCATCGCCCGAACCGGTAACCGGCAGGCGTTGGGCAAGATCGCCGCCCATGATGGCCTGGCTTGCTGCCGATACGTCATCAATACGGCGCAGGGCGCGGCGACCGACAAAATACCAGATCAGGAAACCGCCGAGCGCCATGATGCCGAGCGCAAAGCCCAGCGCCTTGCGGACGACAAGGCGAAAGCGTTCCGGCTCGCCGAGATCACGCCCGACCAGCACGATCATCTGGTTGGGCAGGCGAATGACCAAAGCCAGAGCAAAATGGTCGTCCTTGGTTTCCTTGCCGTCCACCCGCGCTTCTTCGTCGCCAAAACGCGCATAACGGAACGGCAGTTCCGTCCAGCCTTCATTGTCCAGAATGCCGGGGGCAAGGGCATCGACATTGCCGGTCAGGATGCGGCCCTGGGCATCGGCAATCAGATAAAGATTGGCGCCAGGTTGGCGGGAGCGGCGCTCAATGACGCCGATCAGCGATGGCAGACCGCCGCGCTCATAGAAGCCGGAGAGCGCAATCGCTTCTTCCTCGATGGTGCCGCGCGTTTGCGCCGTGACCATGCGGACCGAGAGCGAGGTCATGTAAAAAACCAGGATGACCGCGCAGATGGTGAACAACAGCAGGTAAAGCGCCGATAGCCGCGCTGCCGTGGTCCGCATGATGGCTGCAAGCCGCGCCATGCTCAGGCCTTCAACATGTAGCCGGCGCCGCGCACGGTGTGCAGGACGGGGCCGTCAAAGCCCTTCTCGATCTTGCCGCGCAGCCGCGAGACATGAACGTCGATGACATTGGTCTGCGGATCGAAATGATAGTCCCAGACGTTTTCGAGCAGCATGGTGCGGGTCACCACCTGGCCGGCATGGCGCATGAGGTATTCGAGCAGGCGGAATTCGCGCGGCTGCAGCGGAATTTCCTTTCCGGCACGGCGGGCGGCGTGCGAAAGCCGGTCCAGCTCCAGATCGCCAACCCGGTATACGGTCTCACTTTCGCGCGAACCGCCACGGCGGTTCAACACTTCAATGCGCGCCAGCAACTCGCTGAATGCATAGGGTTTTGTCAGGTAGTCATCGCCACCTGCACGAAGGCCTGTCACCCGGTCATCGACCTCGCCAAGCGCCGAAAGGATCAGCACCGGCGTGCGGTTGCCACGCGCCCTGAGGCCGGCAATCACCGACAATCCGTCGCGGCGCGGCAGCATGCGGTCAACGACCAGCACGTCATAATCGGCGCTGTCTGCCAGCGCAAAACCGGTTTCGCCGTCGCTGGCGACATGCGGATTGTGACCGGCTTCGGCGAGCGCCTTGTGCAGATAGGCCGAAGCCTCGCGGTCGTCTTCAATGATGAGAATCTTCATGTCAGGACCATACGCGGATTCGGGGAAAGCGGCAGCGGGGGAATGGGCTTCCTGCGCAGAAGGAAAATGCCGGCAGCGGATGATGGGTCACCCGCTGCCGCCGGACGCTGCTGGGGGAGCAGTGTCCAAGTCCTGACGCCTGCCTGGCGGGGGTGGGAATACCGGCAGGCGGCAGGACGTTTCAGCCCTTGGCGACCGGCAGCGCCACGAACCGCGAGGCCTGATCACGCTGAACCTGCAGGAGCACTGCCTTGCGGCCGGCCTTTTGCGCATCGGCAATTGCCGCTTCAGCGTCCGCAAGCTTTGAGACAGGCATGGCGTTGATCTGGACGATCACGTCGCCGGGTGCGATGCCTTGCGCCTCGGCATTGCTGTTGGCATCAACGCTGGTCACGACAAGTCCGTTGCCGCCATCGGCAGGAACCACGGAAAGACCGAGCCCGGCCAACTGGTCTTCAGCGGGCGTGGACGGCGTTTCAGCTGAAGTGACTTTCTCGCCGCCGGGAATTTCACCGAGCGTGACGCTCAATGTTTCTTCCTTGCCGTTGCGCCAGATGCCGAGTGCCACAGACTTGCCGGGCTGCAGCGCACCGATGGTGCGGGCGAGATCCCGCGAAGAGACAACCTGCTTGCCGTCAACCGAGCGGATGACATCGCCCGGCTTGACGCCTGCGGCTGCTCCCGGGCTGTCTTTCTGCGGCTCGGACACCAGCGCACCCTTGGCGTCGGCAAGGCCGAGCGATTCAGCGATATCGGAGTTGACGTCCTGGATCTGCACGCCGAGCCAGCCACGCGCGATTGAGCCTTCGGAGCGCAGCTTTTCAACCACTTCACGGGCGGTGGAAGCCGGAATGGCAAATGCAATGCCGACATTGCCGCCCGACGGCGAGAAAATGGCGGTGTTGATGCCGACGACTTCACCGGACAGGTTGAAAGCGGGACCGCCGGAATTGCCGCGGTTTACGGCGGCGTCGATCTGGATGAAATCGTCATAGGGGCCAGCGCCAATATCACGGCCGCGGGCCGAGACAATGCCTGCCGTCACGGTGCCGCCAAGCCCGAACGGATTGCCGATGGCGACAACCCAGTCACCGACGCGAACCGTACTGTCATCGGCAAAGGCGACATAGGTGAATTCGCGCTTTTCATCGACCTTCAAAACGGCCAAGTCGGTGCGGGGATCCGTTCCCACCAGCTTGGCGGCCAGTTCATCGCCGGTGCTGGTCACCACCGTGAATTCCGCGCCGCCTTCGATGACGTGATTGTTGGTCACCACAAAGCCGTCAGCAGAAATGAAGAAGCCGGAACCTTGCGAAGTGGGTCGAAGCTCACCGCCTTCCCGGCGGTCGCGGCGCGGCTTGCGGCGGCCATCGAGATTGCCGCCATCGTCACCGCGAAACTCGCGGAAAAAGCGTTTGAGCGGATGATCGTTGGGGAGATTGTCAAAACCCTGTTCGCCGAAACCCTGATCGGCGGCAGGTTCGAGCCGCGACTTGACGCGCACCGAGACCACGGCCGGGGTGACTTTTTCGACGACATTGGCAAAGCCCGCCACCTGCGGCGCATCAATCTTGACGGCATCTGCCAGAACGGGGCTGACGGCGGCCGACAAGGCGCCAAGCCCGATGGAAGCAGCGATGGCGATAGAGGCCACGGAGGCAATCAGGCGGCGGGGAGAGCGGGGCGCGGGTGAGGAGTAGGAAAACATGGCGGAGACCTTTTCGGTTTTCTGCGGTCAGTTCGGCGACCGTAGCAAACCAGATAGGATGGCCCGCATTACCGCGTGCTTTCCGCCAGATGAAATCTTTGTAATGAAACTGCCGGGATTATTCGCCGCGCTTGGACAGGATTGTTTCCAGTTCCGCCTTTTCCGCATCGCTGAGGGCAGACGCGTCCGGCGTCGCTCGGCGGCGGCGCGCGGCAAGGATGAAGATCAAGCCGCCGGCAATGCCGATGGCCGGCACGCTCCACAAAAGCGCATTGCGCAAGGAGAAGACCGGTTTCAGCAGGACGAATTCGCCATAGCGGGCGACGAGATAGGCAAAGACCTGTTCATTCGTATCGCCTGCCAGCAGGCGCTCGCGCACGATGACACGCAGATCGCGGGCAAGATCGGCGTCGGAATCATCAATGGACTGGTTCTGGCAGACCATGCAGCGCAGACCTGCCGAAATTTCCCGAGCGCGGGCTTCAAGTACGGGGTCCGCTAGCACCTCATCTGGCGTGACCGCCAGTACAGGCCACGCCATGACAAGACCGAGACCAAGCAGCGCGGCGCGAAAGCGTTTCATGCGGCGGCTCCCGCAAGGTGCTTTTTCCGGGTCGGCGCACCGATCCTCAGCCTGCGGTCCAACAGCGAAACAAAGCCGCCCAGCATCATGACCAGCCCGCCGAGCCAGATCAGGGTAACCAAGGGCTTCCACCAGATCCTGACAGCAATCGTGCCGTCCGGCTGGCGCTCGCCGAGCGAAACATAAAGCTGGCTGAAGCCGAATGTTCGGATGCCGGCCTCGGTGGTCGGCATGCGGCGGGCGGTATACAGACGCTTTCCGGACTGCACGATGCCAAGGCTCTTGCCGTCTGGCCCGCTTATCGAAAAATCAGCCATGTCCTCGGTGAAATTCGGACCATTGACCGGCGTGAATTTCTCAAGGCGCAGCGTGAACCCGGCAATTTCGACCTGTTCGGCCTGCTTCATCGACAGGATGCGCTCCTCCTGCAAGGCACCGGTCATGGTCAAGCCGATGACGGTGACGCCAAGCCCGGCATGCGCCAGAGCCGTGCCGAAAACCGAACCGGGAAGACCCGCCAGCCGTGCCAGCGCCACGGTTCCGCCCTTGGAAAAACCGGCTTTCAGGACGAGATCGGTGAGCGCGCCGAGGATAAGCCAGGCAGACAGGAAGACGCCAATCGCGGCAAATGCCGATGACCGGTCTGTGAACAGCAGGAACATGATGGCTGCGGCCAGAGCCAGGCCAAAAGCTGCCAATAGCCGCTGGCCCGCACCCAAAAGATCGCCGCGCTTCCAGGCCAGCATCGGACCGAATGGCACGGCCAGCAGCAAGGGCGCCGCAAGGGCGCCGAATGTCAGATTGAAGAACGGCGCCCCGACCGAAATCTTGGCTCCGCCGTACGCTTCAACAAACAGCGGGTAGAGCGTGCCGATCAGCACGGTTGCCGTTGCGGTCGCCAGGAACAGGTTGTTGAGCACCAAAGCGCCTTCGCGCGACACGGGCTGAAAAAGGCCGCCGGCGGCAAGCGCATTGGCCCGCATCGCAAAAAGCGCCAGCGAACCGCCGATGAACAGCGTCAGGATCATCAGAATGAACACGCCGCGCGACGGGTCCGACGCAAATGAGTGCACGGAGGTCAGGACGCCCGAGCGCACAAGGAAGGTTCCCAGCAGCGACAGCGAAAAGGCGATGATAGCCAGAAGCACGGTCCAGATTTTCAGCGCCGAGCGCTTCTCCATGACAATTGCCGAGTGCAGCAGTGCGGTGCCTGCCAGCCAAGGCATGAAGGAGGCGTTTTCAACCGGATCCCAGAACCAGAAGCCGCCCCAGCCCAATTCATAATAGGCCCAGTAGGAGCCCATGGCGATGCCGCCGGTCAGAAACAGCCAAGCCGCCAGCGCCCAAGGCCGCACCCAGCGCGCCCATGCGGCATCAAGCCGGCCTTCAATGAGCGCGGCGATGGCAAACGAAAAACACACCGAAAATCCGACATAGCCGAGATAAAGCAGCGGCGGATGCAAGGCCAGACCAATATCCTGAAGGATCGGATTGAGATCTTCGCCTTCCACCGGCGCCGGATTGAGCCGCAGGAAAGGATTGGACGTGGCGAGGATGAACAGGAAAAAAGCCGCGCCGATAAACCCCTGCACGCCGAGCACATTGGCCTTGAGCCGTTCGGGCAGATTTCCGCCCATCAACGCCACCATGGCGCCAAAGAACGTGAGGATCAGCACCCACAACAGCATTGAGCCTTCGTGATTGCCCCAGACGGCGGTGAATTTGTAAAGCGTCGGCTGCAGCGAATGCGAATTGGCCCAGACATTGGTGACTGAAAAATCCGAAGCCAGATAGGCGCTTGCGAGCCCCAGAAAGGCAATTGCTGTCATCAGAAAGGATGCTATCGCCGCCGGACCTCCGGTCGCCATCATGCGGTGATCGCCGGTGCGCGCGCCCCACATCGGCAGGATCGTTTGCGCCAGTGACAGGGCAAAAGCCAGAAGCAGAGCAAAATGGCCCGTCTCGATGGTCATTTCTGCGCCTCGCCTTGCCAAACACCCTGGCGCTTGAGGCTTTCGGCCACTTCCTTGGGCATGTAATTCTCGTCATGCTTGGCCAAGACACTATCAGCGGCGAATACGCCCTCTGGCGTCATGACGCCTTCGGCAACCACGCCCTGCCCTTCCCGGAACAGATCCGGCAACAACCCGGCATAGCGGACGGAAACAGCCTTTGACGTATCGGTCACGCTGAAGGTGACGGTATTGCCGTCAATTTTCTTCAAAGATCCGTTTTCGACCAGACCGCCGAGCCGGACGCGTTCGTCAGGGCGCAATGTCATGGTCTGCAGGTCGGTCGGCGTCCTGAAGAAGACGATTTCCTGGCGCAGGGCAAACATGGTCAGCCCGGCCGCCAGGCCCAGGAATGCCAACCCGCCGCCGATCACCGCCAGCCGTTTCTGTTTTCGCGTCATCATCAGTTTGTCCCGGCCAATCCGGCCTCTTTGGCGAATTTTTCAATTTCCGCTGCCTGTTCGGCGCCCAAGACGGCCATCGCCCGCTTCAGCGCATCGCGGGCCGCATCCGGCTTGTTCAAAATGCCGTAGGAACGGATCAGCCGCTTCCATCCTTCCACATCGCCGGGCGAAGCGCGAAGCTTTTCGTCAAGGCGCGCCACCATGGTTTCGATCATGGCCGTGCGGTCTTCAGGCGTCATGGATTGGGCGGCTTCAATATCGGCGGCCGCCGGGCCGGGCGCCGCGGGTTCGGCAGGGGCGGCAGATGCCTGGCGCAGCGCTTCCTCAGCCGTGATTTTCCACGGTGAATCAGCCGGTTGGCTCGCCGAAAGGGCTTTCAGCCCGGCGACAGCTTCATCCATGCGGCCATTTTGAGCCTTGGAAACGGCAATGAAAAACGCTGCTTTCGGATTGGCCGGTTCCAGCGCCAGCGCGCGCTCGAAAGCGGCAAGCGAATCTGCTGAAATCAGGCCGCCGTCGCGCGCGGCAATCGCTTCGCCAAGTCCGGCCTCGCGGGAGCCATTTGCGCCAACCAGCTCAATGGCCTTTGCATAGGCGGCGACGGCTTCGGCGGATTTGCCGACACGCATGTAGATGGGCGCCAAAACATCCCAGCCCTTGCCGTCGGCGGGGTTGGCGGCCAGGTGGGCTTCCGCCCGCGCCACCAATTCGTCCACGCTGGCTTGCGCAGGATCCTTTTGCAGCCGGGCGGCCAGCGGCTGGGCCGGCATGTCCGGCGATCCGATCAACCCATAACCGCCCCAGGCCACGAGCGGAACCGCCAGAATCGCCGCCATGGCCAAACCGGCAGACATACGGCTTGATGACGCAGGGAGTTGAGCCTCTTTTGCCGCCTTGAGAATGCGGCGGCTGATTTCGGCGCGCGCTTCTTCGCCGTCAGCTGCTCCCAAAATGCCGCGCGCCACATCACGATCCACCTCGGCAAGCTGGTCGGCATAAACCTCCAGATCGTGGGAGTCGGTTTTTTCCACCCCGGCGTCTGCCCGCAGGTATGGGAGCAGCACTGCAAGCAGCGCAGCGGAAGTCAGGACAGCGGCTAAAATCCAGAATGTCATGGGCCTCACTTAGCGTCGGGACGGACAGCTTCCAAGTGCATGCAGATGCGGCGTTTTGGCGGCAGGACAATGCAATTTGTCATGCCAGCGGCGTCCAGCTCCCGTCCGGGTTGCGGCAGGCGCTGCCGCGTTGTGAGACCTGCCTGCCTTTTGCCGTGATGGCATGGCTGTATTGGCGGCAATTCTGCGATCCGACCTGATAGGGCTGGCCCGCCGTCACCACGCCTTCGGCGCGCGGGCTTTTCCAGCCCACCGCCTCACCGCCCGGCGAATATTCGAGCGCCTTGTATTCGGCCTGCAGGGCCTGATTGCGCTCGGCAGCGGACAAGGATTTTGCAAGGTCGGGGGGAATCAACCCATTGCCCAAAGCTGCGATCAGCGCTTCCGGCTGATCCTTGACGCCAGCATCAAGCTTGCCGCCGCCAAGCCCCGCCGATGCGCAGCCGGATAGCAACAATGCTGCAACGAAAAGGGAAGCGGGGCCGGCAAGCCGGCGCGAAGGGGGGGGTGATTGGCGTTTTGACATCATTGCGGCCTTGTTTGACCGGGTTTCACACGCCAAATCAAGCCCGAGATTTTTGACAGTTTCGTGTTCAGCGCGGCAGGAATGTTCAATGCGGCTGCCTCAGCGTTGCGCGGACCGACAACCCGCCCATTCCGGAACGGCCCAGCGCCAATTGCCCGCCATATTCATGGACCAGTTCCGCAACGATGGACAGGCCAAGACCCGTACCGGGCTTCGTTTCATCCAGCCGCTTGCCGCGCTCAAGCGCTTCGCGGGCTTTTTCATCGGGAATGCCGGGGCCGTCATCATCAACGCTCAGGCACATCCAGCGCTCGCCATTGTGCAATTCCGGAGTCAGCGTCACTTTTACGCGGCTGCGCGCCCATTTCATGGCATTCTCGATGAGATTTCCGGCGATTTCTTCGAAATCCTCGCGCTCGCCGGCGAACAGAGCGCCGCAGCTGTCATCGGTGAATTGCAGGTTTATGGCGGGATTGAGCTTAGCAATGACGCGCACCATCCGGGCCAATGCCTCGCCAGCCTGGGTGCGGAACACCACGCTGTCGCGGCTCGCCGCCATGCGCGCCCGCTTGAGATAGTGCTCGACCTGCATGCGCATGGCCTCGGCCTGCTGGGCGATCATGCCGCCTTTTGCGCCACCCATGGCGCGGCCCTCGTTGAGGATGACGGCAAGTGGCGTCTTGAGCGAATGGGCAAGATTGCCGACCTGAGTGCGCGAGCGCTCGACAATGCGCCGGTTGTTTTCAATCAACGCATTTGTTTCCCGTGCCAGCGGTTCGATTTCGACCGGGAATTCGCCGGTCAATTCCAGCGCCTTGCCCTCGCGGACTTCGGCGAGTGCGGCGCGAACGCGGCCCAATGGACGCAGTGACAACTGGATGGCCACTGCATTGATGGCAATCATGCCAAGACCGAACAGGACAAGATAAAGACGCAGCGAACTTTCGAACACGCCGATTTCTGCCTGCAACTCGCTGCGGTTGCCCATGATGCGGAATCGCGCCGCCCGTCCTGCGTCATCAAGCTCGAATTCACTTTCGGCAATTTCCAGCTCTTCACCGCCGAGACCCTGGATTCGGTAATTGCGGCGGAATTCGCTGTCATAGGGGGATTCAGTGACTGGCAGCGGCGCAATCTCGCCCGTCATGGATGGCGAACGCAACATTCCGCTCAAATTGGCTGATACCGGCTCGACCGCCCAATACCAGCCTGAGCCTGGAATGGAAAAGCGCATGTCGCCCAGTTCCGGGAATCCTTCAAGCTGGCCTTGCGGGGAGACTCCGACCGCGCCAATCAGATTGAACAGGTGGGCGGAAAGGAGCCGCTCAAAATTTTCCTCGGCCTTTTGGCGGTATAGCGCGGCAATCACGCTGGCGATGGCAAAAAGCGCCAGAACAGCCCAGATCGTGGAAAGCACAATTGTCCGGAACGCGAGCGAGCGGAACAGCAAGATTGCTCACGCGTCCGGGGCGCGCATGCGGTAACCCATGCCGCGAACCGTCTCAATCATGTCTATGCCCATTTTCTTGCGAAGCCGGCCGACAAACACTTCGATGGTATTGGAATCCCGGTCAAAATCCTGATCATAAAGGTGTTCGACCAGTTCCGTGCGCGACACCACCTCGCCGACATGATGCATCAGATAGGCCAGCAGACGGAATTCGTGGGACGTCAGCTTGAGCGGATTGCCGGAAACGCTGGCGCGCGAAGCCTTGGTGTCAATGGCCAACGGCCCGCACGTGAGCTCGGCAGAGGCGTGGCCTGCCGCCCTGCGGATCAAGGCGCGCACCCGCGCGAGGATTTCCTCGATGTGAAACGGCTTGGCGACATAATCGTCTGCGCCGGCGTCAATGCCGGAAACCTTGTCGCTCCAACGGTCGCGCGCCGTCAGGATCAGCACCGGCATGTTGCGGCCAGCCTTGCGCCAACGCTCCAGCACACTGATGCCGTCCAGAAGCGGCAGGCCGAGATCAAGGATTGCCGCGTCATAAGGCTCGGTATCGCCAAGAAAATGGCCTTCTTCACCGTCCAGCGCCTTGTCGACGACATAGCCCGCATCGGCAAGCGCTGCACAAAGCTGGCGGTTCAATTCCTTGTCGTCTTCTACAACCAGAATGCGCATCGGCGGCCTTTGCGGAATGGAAGCGAGTCTGCGGTGCGTGAACCTTGCCTCAAAATGCGGCTGGCCGCAAAGCCGGCGTCATTGCGGAACGATGATCTCGGTCCTTTTCGGGCGGCCGCCGTTCTCCGCAGGCTTGAGCACCACGACAACGCATACCGGCTGGCCGTCACGTTGTTCTGCGGTCGCCTTGGCCAGCCTGCCGCCGTTTTCAGCCGCAACCTGCTCACCCACAGCATGGCAATCCGCCGCTTTGGCTGGGCCAATGGCGAGAAATACAAGCGCAGAAAGGGCAAGGATCGTTTTCATGCGTGTTTATTAGCGCAAAGCGGCTGAACCGCAAATGAACGCCAAGGAAGATTTCTCACCCGATTTTCGCGGACGCTTCCAGCCTGCCGAAAATCGCCGCCAGTCCGGCTAATGTGACATTGCCCCACGGGCTTAATCCGGTTTGAAGTTCGTTCTGGCTCAACATGAGGACCAGAACATGAAACGCAGCCGTTTCACCGAAGAGCAGATCATTGGGATATTGAAGGAGCATGGTGAGGCATGGCCGCGCCATTGGTTCAAGCGCCATGCCGAACGGGATTTCCGTCTCTGACCTATGCC